>JAJYBX010000143.1 GCA_021778785.1 Acidobacteriota bacterium | reverse complement strand
AGGTCGCGGCCGGCCCGGACGCGGGCGACGAGGCCCTCCTTCGAGCGGTATTCGAAGGTGACCGGGAGCTCGCCCCTGTGGTCGGCGAGGAGGGCGGCCAGGCGGGGGGGGCACTCGCCCACGGGCAGGCGCACGAGGACGCCGGTGAAGCCCCGGCCCTGGAAGCCCTCCAGGGGTTCGAGCTGGGTCGCGAACAGCTTCACCACCAGCTGCTCGTCCTCCTCCTCGGCGTCGGGGTTGCCGTTGCTGTTGCCGTTCCCGTTCGCGGTGATCGTCTCCACCCGCAGCTCGCCGGTGATGCGGAGCATGGCCTCGGGCAGGGCCAGGTGGCCGTACTGCTCGAAGGGCCGCCGGTTCGCCTTCTTGGTGAGGGGATCCCACTTGCTGGCCATGAGCAGGACCTCCATCTTGCCGGTCAGATCCTCCACCTGGAGGATGGCCCAGGGCTCGCCCTTCTGGTTGGTCTTGAAGGCCACGCTGGTGACCATGACGCCCACCGCCACCTCGTCGCGGTCCCGCAGGCGGCCGGCGGTGGCGTCCTCCAGCACCTTGGCGATGGAGCCGTGGGTGTGCACCTGCAGGGCGTCGGCGAACTCCTCCAGGGGATGGCCGCTCACGAAGAGGCCCAGCACCTCGCGTTCGGCCTTGAGGCGCTCCTTGCGGTCCCAGGGCTCGATGTCCTCGGGCACCCGCCAGTCCTCGCTGAGGCTGGCCATCTCTGCGTCGTCGAAGAGGCTGGTGAGGCCCAGGTCGGCGCCGCCGCCGCGGGAGGCGGCGGAGAGGGCGTCCGGCAGGCCCTCCAGCAGGGCGCGGCGGTTGGGCTCCAGGCCGTCGAAGGCCCCGGCCTTGATGAGGGACTCCCACACCTTGCGGTTGGCCTTCTGCAGGTCCGTGCTCTTCAGGGCGTGGAAGAGGTCCTTGAAGCGGCCCTCGGCTTGGCGAGCCTCGAGAATCGCTTGCAACGCCGCGTCACCCAGTCCTTTGACCGCGGCAAATCCGAATCGGATTTGCCGGTCTCCGGTCGCCATGAAATCGAGCGCCGAATCGTTGATATCGGGCCCCAGCACCTCGATGCCCCGGTCCCGGCAGTTCTGCACGTACTTGGCCACGTCGTCCGTGCGGCCCGACTTGGTGGAGAGCAGACCGGCCATGAACTCCACGGGGTAGTTGGCCTTGAGGTAGGCCGTCTCGTAGGCCACGAGGGCGTAGGCGGCGCTGTGGCTCTTGTTGAAGCCGTAGCCCGCGAAGTACTCGATGAGGTCGAACAGCTCGGAGACCTTGGCCCTGTCGTAGCCGCGGTCGGCCCCCCGGGTGATGAAGGTGTCCTTCTCCTTGGCCATCTTCGCCTTGTCCTTCTTGCCCATGGCGCGGCGCAGCATGTCCGCCTCGCCCAGGGAGTAGCCCGCCACCAGGCTGGCGATCTGCATCACCTGTTCCTGGTAGAGGATCACGCCGTAGGTGGGGGCGAGGATGGGCTCCAACTGGGGGAAGAGGTAGGTCACGGGCTCGCGGCCGTGGCGGCGCTCCACGTAGGTGGTGCCCATGCCCGCGCCGAGGGGCCCGGGACGGAAGAGGGCGTTCAGGGCGATGAGGTCGTCGAAGCGGTCCGGACCCAGCTGCCGGAGCAGCTGCTTCATGCCGCCGGACTCGAACTGGAAGACGCCGTCCGTGTCCCCGGCGGAGAAGAGGTCGAAGGTCTTCTTGTCGTCGAAGGTGCGGATGGCCGCCATGTCCGCCGGTGCGCCGTGCCGCAGCGCGATGACGCCCTGGATCTTGGCGATCTGGGTGAGGGTCTCCAGGCCGAGGAAGTCCATCTTCAGCAGGCCCGCCCGCTCGGCCTCGATCATGGTGTACTGCACCATCACCGTGTTGTCCTTGTCCTTCGAGAGGGGCGCGAACTGGGTGAGGTCGTCCGGGGCGATGATGACGCCGGCGGCGTGGACGCCGGTGTTGCGGGCCAGGCCCTCCAGGCGGGCCGAGATGTCGAGGATGTTCTTCACCTCGGGGTCGCTCTCGTAGAGCTCCCGCAGCTTGTCGCTCTTCTCCAGGGCCTCGCCCACGGTGATGGGCTTGCCGGGTTCCTGGGGCACCAGCTTGGTGAGGTTGTTGGCGAAGGCGAAATCCTTCTCGAAGACCCGGGCCACGTCCTTGATCACGGCCTTGGTCTTGAGCTGGTTGATGGTGACGATGTTGCTGACGCGGTCCTGGCCGTACTTGTCGGTGACGTAATCGATGACCTTCTGGCGGCCGTCGCGGCAGAAGTCGATGTCCACGTCGGGCATGGAGACCCGCTCGGGATTGAGGAACCGCTCGAACAGCAGGTCGTACTGCATGGGGTCGATGTCGGTGATCCGCATGGACCACGCCACGATGCTGCCGGCGGCGGAACCGCGGCCCGGCCCCACGGGCACGCCCATCTCCCGGGCCTTGCGGATGAAGTCCCAGACCAGGAGGAAGTAGCCCGGGAAGCCCATCTTCAGGACGGTGTCCAGCTCGAAGGCCAGGCGTTCGCGGTACTTCTCCTCGGCGTGCTTGAGCTGGCCCTTCTGCCAGAGGGGCCGGCACTCGGCGATGCGGGCCTCGAAGGTCTCCCTGGCGACATGGACGAAGTAGGACTCGAGGTCGAAGCCCGAGGGCACGGGGAAGTTGGGCGTGACGGGCTTCCGGGTGATGGGGAAGAGGTCCACCTTGGCGGCGATCTCCAGGGTGCGCTCCAGGTACTCCGGGTGGTCCGGGAACACGGCGCGCATCTCCTCGGGCGTCTTCACGAAGAACTGGTCGGTGGAGAAGCGCATCCGGCGCTCCTTGGCCTTGGTGGTCTTGGTGCCGATGCAGAGCAGGGTGTCGTGGAGGTCCGAGTCCTCGTGGTTGAGGTAGTGGGCGTCGTTGGTGCCCACCAGGGGGATGCCCAGCTTCGCGGCCAGCTCCTGCTGGAAGGGGATGATCTCCCGCTCCTTGTCGAAGCCCTGGTCCTGGATCTCCAGGTAGAAGTCCTCGCCGAAGAGGTCGCGGAAGTCGCGGGCCACGCGCTCCGCCTGGTCCAGGCGGTTCTGCAGGATGCGGGCCTGCACCTCGCCCCCCAGGCAGGCCGACAGCGCGATGAGGCCCTCGCTGTGCTCGCGGAGGAGGTCCTTGTCGATGCGGGGCTTGTAGTAGAAGCCCTCGGTGAAGCCCTTGGACACCAGCTTGCTCAGGTTCGCGAAGCCCGCGGGGTTCTTGGCCAGCAGCACCAGGTGGTAGCCGGCGTCCCGGGAGCCGCTGGGATCCACGCAGTCCTCCAGGCCCTCCTCGCCCGTGGTGTTCTTCGCCTCGAGCTTGCGGTCGAAGCGGGTCTTGGGGGCCACGTACACCTCGCAGCCCAGGATGGGCTTCACCGCCCACGTGCCGCTCTCGTCCTTCGTCTTCTCGCAGGCGTCGAAGAGCTTCATCATCCCGTACATGTTCCCGTGGTCCGTCACCGCCACGGCGGGCATGCCCGAGGCCTGGCACTTCTTCACGAGATCCGGGATGCGGGTGAGGCCGTCCAGAAGCGAGTATTCGGTGTGCAGGTGGAGATGGGCGAAGCTCATGGGCCCATTGTGGGGCGGGGCGGGGCCTGGCGGGCAAGTGCCGCGCGATCATCCCGATGCGGACATGCTCCTGGGGCTCAGCGCCGTCCCAGGAGGCCCTCGAGGGCGGCCTGGAGACCGGCCTCCGTGAGGGGCGGTTCCAGGCGGGCATGGGGCCCTTCGGTCTGGGGGCCGCCCACCTGGATCCACCGGGCCCGGCGGCGCAGCAGGTCATCCTCCCGCCAGACGGCGAGGATGCTGGGCTCGCGCGCCCAGACGAGGACGCTGGGATAGGGCCCCTCCCGCGGGGGCACCGTGCCCCAGATCTCGATGTCCGCGCCCCAGGTCCTCAGCCAGGTCTCCACCCGCGAGGCGTCGGCCGTCCCGTCCATGCCCACGGCCACGGTCCAGCCGGCGAGGAAGCCGCCGAGGCCGGGCCGCGTGTCCTCGTCGCGCTCCACCCAGCCCAGGCGGTGGTCGCCCGGAAGGGCGTGGGTGCGCAGGCGGAAGACCGTTCCCTGGAGGGAGGTGAGGCGCTCCTCGGTGGCGTCCCGGATGCGGTCGGCCCAGTTGCGCCCGAAGAGGGCCTCCATGGATTCCGAGGGTCGGTCCGTGCGGAAGGCGCCGCCGGGCACCATGTCCTCCCAGGCGCCGGCCTCGGCCTCGGCCAGGATGAGGCGCTCCCGCAGGGATTCCGTGACGAGCCACTGCCAGGAGGTGCCGATGGCCATGGCGAGGATGAGCAGGCTGAAGCCGGAGAGCCGGATCTTGAGGTTGAAGAGGCTCTCGGCGGCGATCTCCACCACCACCGGGAGCGCGACGCCTAGGAACCCCAGGAAGAGGCGGCGGCCCATGGGATCGCCTTCGAGGCGCGCCTTGAGGGTGGCCCAGATCAGCGTGCCGCAGCCCACGAGGTAGGTGATGTCGGCGAGGTGGTGGAGGGGCGGATCCATGGGATGGAGGGGCGGCAGGGCCAGGTTGCGGAAGAAATTCGGAAGCATGCCCAGGGTGATCCAGAGCGGGAAGCGGGGGGAGAGCTGTCGGGGGAAGAGGCGCACCACCGCCAGGCAGAGGGCGATGAACCCGAGGCAGACGAGCAGGCTCTGGACCCGCTCCAGGGTGTCCAGCCTCAGGGTCGAGTCGGCCTCCAGCGCCAGGCTGCCGTGACGGAGGCCCACCATCAGGCAGGTGATCGAGAGCCAGCCCATCATGCGGTCCCGGCGGGCGAGGGCATCCGCCCCGTAGGCGACGGTCAGGGCGAGCAGGGCGCCGGCCTGCAGGGCATCGAGTAGGGTCCAGTCCATGAGCTGCATGCAGAACCGTCCGGCTGGTGGGAGGATGAATGGATCCAGCCTAATCCAAACCGGCCCGCGCCCGTAGCCGCAACCATCCTGGAGCCTCCCCGTGATCGCCTTCGAGAACCTGGAAGTGCGCTACGGCGCCGCCGCGCCGCCCGCCCTGAAGGGACTGACCCTGTCCCTCGACCGTGGCATCGTGGGCCTGCTGGGGCCCAACGGCTCGGGCAAATCGACCCTGCTGAAGGCCCTGCTGGGCCTCCTTCGACCCTCCGCCGGCGGCGGCAGCGTCCTCGGCATCCCGCTGGGCGCCCCGGAATCGGCCCGGTTGCGGAGCCGCATCGGCTACATGCCCGAGTACGACGCCCTCATCGAGGACGCCTCCGCCTATGAGCAGGTGGCCTTCTGGGGCGAGCTGTCGGGCCTGGCGCCCGAGTCCGCCCGGGACCGCGCCCATGAGGTGCTCTACTTCGTGGGGCTGGACGAGGCCCGCTACCGCCCGGTGAGCGGCTATTCCACCGGCATGCGCCAGCGGGTGAAGCTGGCCCAGGCCCTCGTCCACAGCCCGGAGCTGGTCTTCCTGGACGAGCCCACCAACGGCCTGGATCCCGATGGCCGCCGCCGGATGCTGGACCTGGTGCTGCGGGTCCACGCCGAGCTGGGCACGGGCGTCATCCTGGCCTCCCACCTGCTGGGCGACGTGGAGCGTGTGGCGGACCAGCTGGTGATCCTCGACCAGGGCCTGATCAAGGCGGCAGGTTCCATGGCGGGCCTGCGCAGGGCCCTGGCCCGGCGGGTGGAGCTGCGGTTCCTGGATCCCCTGGACGCCGCCCAGGAGGCGGCCCTGGCGGAGCTGGGCGCCGTGCTGGAGAGCCGGAACGGCCTCTACGACCTGGAACTGGCCGAGGCGGATCCCCCGGCGGTCTTCCGGTGGGCGGAAG
>JAJYBX010000142.1 GCA_021778785.1 Acidobacteriota bacterium | reverse complement strand
GGCCAGGTCCGTCACGCCGAGGTTGAGGTTCAGCAGGTCCACGTACCAGGGCGCCTTCACGGGACTCGTCACGGTGGCCTGGACGATGGCCCGGGCGACGGGGAGGGTGGTGTCCTTGGAATCGTCGTGCACGTCGCGGTTGCCGGCCTTCCGCAGCTTGGTGTATTCCTCCTCCAGCAGCCGATCGAAGAGGGCGCCGGTGAAGGGATCCCCGGCGGCGGTGCCCGTGGCGGCATCGGCCTCCGTGAAGGCCGCGCCCTTGTGCAGCCACTCCCAGAGGATGGAGAGGCGGATCTCACCCGTGGCCATGTCCTCCATGAGGTAGAGGACGTCATCGTTGCCGAAGTGGTCGGCGGGCTTCAGGGCCGCGGCCTGGAAGCCCCGGAGGAAGGCGTTGCCGTACTGCAGCGCCACCGAGAGCAGGTCCCGGGCCCCGGCGAGGGTGCGGGGGGCGGGCTCGAGGTGCAGGAGCCCCGCGGCGTCCTCCGGCCCGTGGGTGAGCGGCGCGAAGGCCCGGCCCATCTGGTTCGCCTGGCCGGCCCGCTCCCAGACCGGGCGGACGATGTGGACCATCTTCCAGTGGGCCACCCACTTCCCCGAGGCGCCCTCGCGCTGCTCGCGCTCCGCCCCGGCCACGGCCCGCTTCATGCTCGCGGCCACGCCGGCCTCGGAGCCCACGGGGATGTTGGGCTCCATGCCGCCCTGCCAGAGGGCGAAGCGGCCGTTCCGGTCCGGCGTGTTCACGGCCCGGCGCACCCGGTCCTCGTAGGTCCGCATGTAGCCGTAGGTCATCACGATGGCGCTGATGTCCGGGTTCACGAAGGCCGGATCCCAGGCCAGGGCGTCGGACACGCTGTTGATGTAATCCCAGCGCCCGGTGTTGAAGCCCACGAAGTGCGGCGCCAGGGCCGCGCGGATCTCCATGAGCTGGAAGCACTGCTCCAGCTGCTCCACCAGCACGTAGGCCTTGATCGTCCCTTCGGACAACCCGAGGTGGGCCTCCAGGGCCAGGAGCAGGGCGTTCCAATGGGCCGCCTCCTCCGCGGTCTGGATCTTGGGCAGGTAGAGGGCGATGCTCCGGTCCGCGGCCCGCAGGGCCTCGTGGTTGTTCACCACGTAGAGCACCAGATCCGCGATGGAGGCAGAGAAGGCCTGGCCGTCCAGCCGAAGGTGGCGGTCGTCCAGGTGCAGGCCCCGCGCCCGGTAGAGCGCGGTGGTGAAGTCCAGCTGCTGCCGCCCGTCGGCGATGATCGGGCGCCCGAAGAACCCCTGGGCCCAGGTGTTCATCTCCGCGGCCACCTCCTCGGCCACCGCGAGGAAGAGGGGGTCCCGGGCGAGGGCCAGCTTGAGGTTCCGGTGGTTGTCCAGGGACATGGTGTCCACCTGGCCCAGGGCGTCCTCGCCATCGAACATCCAGCCGTCGGCCCCCGAGAGCAGGGCGTAGGCCACGTTGCGGATGCCCGACCGTACGTCGGCGCGCGGCTTGGTGGCCGGGCCCGTGCCCTGGATCCATTGGCGGGTGAGGTCCGGCGGGATGACCGCGCCATCGAAGTTCCCCGATCGGGCGTCGGCCACGCGGAGCTGGGTGCCCGGGATCAGCGAGGCGGGATCCAGGAACCCGATGCGCTCCCCGGCCCCGGCGCGCCGCTTCCGGCGGGCCAGGCGGGCGGCCATCAGCTCCCGGCGGCGCGTCTCCAGGGGCGCAAGGGCCTCCAGGGCGCGAAGCACCTCGGGGGTGAGGACATCCCGGTAGGCCTCCAGGATCCCGGACTGGAACTCAAGGATCGAGGCCATGGCTTCCCTCCCTGGGCCGACGTCAAGGGCGCCGCCCCCTCCATCTTCGGGGAAACCCTGTGGCAACAGAACCCCCGCCTTCAGGTGCGGAGGGAGCGGCCCACCTTCAGCAGGCGGCAGGTTCTCGCCGCAGCCGCCTCCAGGAGGGGGGCCCCGCCCGTCAGGCAGGCATCCAGGTCCATCGGCCCGGGTGGAACGGCAGCGAGCGCGTCGATGCCGTGGGCCAGCACGGCCTCGGCCCCGTCGCCCAGTCCTCCGGAGAGGCAGACCACGGGCACGCCCTCGCGCTTCGCGGCGGCGGCCACCCCCACCGGCGCCTTGCCCATGACCGTCTGGGCGTCCGTGCGGCCCTCCCCGGTGAAGACGAGATCCGCACCGCGGACCCTGGCCTCGAAACCCACGGCCTCCAGCACGATCCCGACCCCAGGCCGGAGCCGGGCGGGGGTGAAGAAGAGCAGGCCGGCGCCGAGCCCCCCGGCCGCCCCTGCGCCAGGGACCTCCGCGGCGTCGCGGCCCGTGTCCCTGCGGGCGATCCGTGCGAAGGCCTCCAGGGCCGCGTCCAGCTCCCGGACGATCTCTGGCGTGGCGCCCTTCTGGGGGCCGTACACCGCCGAGGCGCCACGCGGTCCGCAGAGCGGGTTGTCCACGTCGCAGGCGACGAGGAGTTCCGTCTCCGCCAGGCGGGGGTCCAGTCCCGCGAGGTCGATGCGGGTGAGCCGCGCCAGGGCGGCGCCGCCCTCGGGCAGGTCGTGCCCGGCCGCATCCAGGAAGCGCGCACCCAGGGCCCGGGCCAGACCGGCGCCGGCGTCGTTGGTGGCGCTGCCCCCGAGGCCGAGGATGAGGCGCCGGAGGCCGTTATCGAGGGCCGCCTTCACCAGCTCCCCCGTCCCGAAGGTGGTGGCGAGGCGCGGATCCCGCCGCGCCTCCGGCACCAGGGTCAGTCCCGAGGCGGCGGCCATCTCGATCACGGCGGTGCGGCCATCTCCCAGCACGCCCCAGGCCGCGCGCACGGGATCGCCCAGGGGGCCCTGCACCGTCGCATGCCGCAGGCGACCACCCGTGGCCGCGACGAGGGCCTCCATCGTCCCCTCGCCGCCATCGGCGGTGGGGAGCTCGACGACCTCCGCCTCCGGGAACACCGCCCGGATGCCCCGGGCCATGGCCCGCGCCGCTTCCACCGCGGAGAGGCTGCCCTTGAAGGAATCCGGGGCCACGATGATGCGCAAGGGTCCGCTCCCGAGGAAGGTTCCCGTCATCATAGGGCCCTCTTCCGCCGGGACGCCGCCCCCCGTAGGCTGGATGGGCCCATGCGGATCCGCCTCCTGACGTGCCTGTGCCTGGCCTGCGCCCTGCGGGCCGGGGACCCGCCCATCGAGGTGAATCCCAACCGCCCCACCTTCGCCAATCCGGCCCTCACCACCCAGAGCGGCGTGGCCGAGCTGGAGTGGGGCGGCCAGCAGAGCGACCTGCGGGACGGCAGCTCCACCTTCGGGACCCCCACCCTGCTGAAGCTGGGCCTGGTGAAGGATCTGGAACTGCGGCTGGCCACGCCCGGCTACCTGCGCCTGGCCGCGCCGGGCACGGAGACCGTCACCGGCCCCGGGGACACGAACCTGGGCGTGCAGTGGTGCTACCGGCACGAGGGCCTCTTCGGCATGGACCAGGCCCTCCAGATCAACCACACCTTCCCCACCGCCAGCGCCGGGAAGGGCCTGGGGAGCGGCGCCCCCAGCGACGGGCTGGTCCTCCTCTTCAGCCGGGACACGGGCCCCTTCCACCTGGACGTGAACCTGCTGGAGACGTGGATGGGCCGCCCGCCGGACAGCGGGGGCGGGCGCGTCCGCCAGCCCGCCGCCACCGCCTCCCTCAGCCGGACCCTCTCGGCGGCCTGGTCCCTGACCGGCGAGATCTACGCCATCGGCGGGACGGCACTCAACCCGCGCGTCGTCTCCAACCTGTGGGCCCTGGGCTTCAAGGTCTCGCCGCGGCTGGTCCTGGATGCGGGCGTGGACGTGGGGCTCACCCGGGGCGCCCAGAAGGTGACCGTCATGGCCGGGCTCACGGTGGGCCTGGCCCGGTTCCGACCTGCGCAGTGAGGGCGGAGATCACCGGGCCAGGGTGATGTCCCCGGCCCAGGTCGAGGCGCGAAGGGAGAAGGCACCGGCCCCCTGCCATTCGAAGCCCCGGAAGAGCCCGCCCTTCTCCCCGCCGAAGGCCCGGGCGTGGATGTCGCCGGCCCACACGGAGGCCTCCACCCGTCCGTAGGCTTCGGGATGGGGGATGACGACCCGGAGATCGCCCGCGCGGACGAACAGATCCTTGTTCCCTTCGATGGGGCCCACCCGCAGGTCGCCGGCCGTGAGGTGCAGCCGGAGGTCGCAGCGGGAGGGAACCTCCACGCGCGCATGGAAGTTCTGGTGGGGGGTCTGCTCAATCGACAGCCGGGCCTGGGTGCCGGAGCCCTCGAGGCGGACCTTCGGCTGGACGGAACCGCCCCCGTTCCAGGCCACCACGATGGCGTCCCCGGCGCCGCCCTCGATGTCGTAGTCGCCGGCCTCCAGATCCAGCGTGAGCTGACCTCCCGGACTGAAGGGGATCTGGGTCCTCTGGACCGGGGCCTGGGCGGACAGGGCGAGGCTCCCGAGGGCGAAGGCCGTCAGGCGGAGGGATCGGATCATGGTGGACTCCCTGGCATGCTCTACGGCCCCTCCGGCGAAGCGTTTATCCTCCGCGGAGCCCCATGCGATGATGCCGTTCATGGACGCCCCCCTTTCCGTCAAGCGCCTGCTGGAGCAGGTCAAGGCCCGCCTCGAGCCGCCCTTCGCCGCCGTCTGCGTGGTGGGGGAGGTGTCGAACTTCAAGGGCTCGGGCCGCCACTGGTACTTCACCCTGAAGGAGGAGGGCGCGGCCCTGCAGTGCGCCGTGTGGGCCGGGCAGCAGCGGTTCCTGGCCCACCCGCCCGCCAACGGCCAGCGCGTGGTGCTGAAGGGCAGCCTGAACCTCTACGTGGCGGGCGGCAGCCTCACCCTGGCCGTCACCCACTGCGAGCTGGCCGGCCAGGGCGACCTGCAGGCCCGGCTGCGCCAGCTGGAGGCGGAGCTCCGCGCCGAGGGCCTTTTCGACCGGCCCAAGCGCCCCCTGCCCCGCTTCCCCCGCCGGCTCGGCATCGTGGCGGCCCTGGGCGGCGCGGCCCTGCGCGATGTCCTCGAAGTGTCCTCCCGCCGCGCTCCGGGCATCGACCTGCTCGTCGCCCCCGCCGCGGCCCAGGGTGAGCGCTGCGTGCCGGAGACGCTGCTGGCCCTGCAGGAGATCCAGGATCCCTTCTGGAACTGCGAGGCGGTGCTGCTGGTGCGCGGCGGCGGCAGCCTGGAGGACCTGTGGGCCTTCAACGATCCGGCCCTGGTGCGCGCCGTGGCCGGCTGCCGGCTGCCCGTCATCACCGGCGTGGGCCACGAGATCGACACCACCCTGGTGGACCTGGCCGCGGACCGGCGGGCCGCCACGCCCAGCCAGGCGGCGGAGCTGGCCACGCCGGACCGGGCGGCCCTGGCGGCGGACCTGCACCGGCGCGGGGAGGCCCTGGCGGCCAAGCTGGCCTGGCGGCTGCGGGGCTTCGAGACCACCCTCAACCTCCTCACGGACCGCGGCCTGGTCCGGGCCGAACCCGCCGGCCCGGCGGCGAACCGCCTGTCCACGCTCGTCCACCGCCTCGAGCTGGCCCATCCCCGCCGCCGTCTCGACCAGGCCGCGGCCCGCCTCGGCCTCCTGCGCCAGCGCCTCGCCCACGCCGCGTCCGCCGCCGCCGGGGAGGCGGACCTCCCGCGGGTGCGGGAGGCCCAGCGCCGCCTCGCGCCGGCCATCCTGCGCGCCTGCCAGGGCCGGGATCAGAGGCTGGCCGTGGGGCTGGAACGGCTGAAGGGACTCGATCCCACCGGACCGCTCGGCCGGGGCTTCGTGCTGGTCCGCGATGCCGGGGGCCGCCCCGTCACCTCCGCCTCCCGCGTGACGGCCGGCAGC
>JAJYBX010000141.1 GCA_021778785.1 Acidobacteriota bacterium | reverse complement strand
CGCCCGACCTGGCCGTCCAGAAACTCACGCCCGGCTGGCGGAGGCCGTCAAGGTCCAGGGCGTGAACGCTTCCCGGGGGCGAGAGCCGATGCATGCTCTGCAGGTGCTCCGCCAGCAAGGCCTGCACCTCGGGGGAGGAGAGATCGTCGCGCCGGATGTCCATCCCGGAAGGATGGCGGGGCCAGGTCGCCGGTGGAAGCTGCTGCGTGTCCCTTCCGCCCGATCAGGACGGGCCCGGGGGGCATGGCCGGGAGGGTGGACGGAGGGGGCCGGGTGCGCACCCCTGGCGGTGGATCGTGCGCGGGCCGTAGGATGGGGGTCCCCTCTCCACGGTGTCCCCTCCGGAGTTCCCATGACCCTCCGCGCCGCCCTGCTCGTTCTCATCACGGGACTCACGGCCCTGGCCGCCGATCCCACGCCGGTAGGCACATGGAAGACCTACGATGACCATACGGGCGCGCTGCACGGCCTGGTGGCGATCACCGAAGCGGGGGGCGAACTCCAGGGCCGGATCCTCAAGTCCTACGATCCGGCGAAGCCCAACCCGGTGTGCGACCACTGCGAGGGCGAACGGAAGGGCCAGCCGGTGATCGGCATGGTCTTCCTGTGGGGGCTGCGGAAGGACGGCGACACCTACCGCGGCGGCTACATCCTCGATCCGGACAACGGCAAGGTCTACAAGGCCAAGCTCCAGCTCGCCGACGGGGGCCGGAAGCTGGAGGTCCGGGGCTTCATCGGCTTCTCGCTGCTGGGGCGGACCCAGATCTGGGTGCGCGCGGAGTAGGCGGGTTCACTTTCCGGCGGTGAACGCCACGCCGGGATAGCTCACGAAGTGGTACAGGTTGGCGGGGGCGGTGGATCCCATGCCCAGGGGCCTCACAGGCAGCTCGGGGAAGGCGATGGAAGTGCCGAAGGCGACGGGGACGCCCACGGGCGCGGGTTGGCCCAGGCCCCGGGCGGTGGCGTCCAGCAGCAGCAGCCCGAAGGGGATGGAGAAGCGCCCGCACCAGGGCATCCGGTAGGTGTCGGGGTGCGCGGGATCCACCACGGTGTCGAAGAAGGCCTCAGCCTTGGCCGGAGAGATGGGGCCGGCCAGGGGCCCGGTCAGCAGCTCCCGGTCCCGGGCCGTGGCCTTCACGTAGGCCTCGACGCCGCCCTCGCCGTAGGGCGTGTAGCCGAAATCGGCCCCGTAGTGGATGCCGTCGGAGGAGATGACGATGGCCACGTCGCGGCCCAGGGCCCAGCCGTGCTTCCGCATGGAGGCGCTGAGGGCCTGGCCCAGGTGCCCGGCCAGCTCGCGGAAGCGCGGGAACGAGGCCGACGGAAGGAGGATGGAGACGATCTCCACGGCCGGGTTCTGGTGCTTCAGCCAGTAGGCGATGGCCTCCACGGAGTGTTCGCGGTCCTGCATGGCCGCATCGCGGATCACGTCCGCCGCGGGCAGGCGGGTGATCAGCTCGTCGCGCAGCGGGGAGACGGGGATCTCGCCGTCGGGGGCGCGCCAGGCGCGGTAGGGGTCGAAGACCAGGGCATCCCGGGCGCCGAAGGCGCGGTACTTGTGGAAGACGCCCACCAGCACCACGGTGCGGGCGGTGACCAGGGGCAGCACGCGCCGGTAGACCCGCCCCGCGTAGAGGTAGTCGTCATGGGGGCAGATGACCCCGGGGACCCCGGGGGCGGGCAGGGGGCCCAGGGCTTCCGGGGCGGGCGGCAGGGCTGACCAGTCCCAGACCTTCGCCATCTGGTCCGCCCGGGAGGCGAAGCCCACGGCATCCTGCTGGCCCCGCACGGTGTCCGTGGAGGGGATGCCCATGGCCTTCCGCACCTCCGCGAGGCTGGGCGGGGCGGTGGGCTGGGGCGCCAGCGAGGCCTGGCCGAGGAGCGGCAGGGCGAGAAGGAAGGCGGCGAACGGGGATCGGATCATGTCGGCACCTGGAAAGGGGAGCGACCGCCTACTCGAGTTCCAGCACCCCCGTGGGCGCGGGGAGGGGGCGGCGGAAGACCCAGCGGAGCCAGAGCAGGCCCCCGGCCGCGATGAAGGGCGCGGCGAGGAGCCAGGGCAGGGGAGGCAGGGCGTACACGGTGAAGGAGCCCGATTCGAGGGCTTCGGGCTGCAGGTAGAGGGCGGCCAGCAGGTTCTGGAGCCCGTGGGCCAGGAGGCCGGGCCACAGGGAGCCCGTGGCCTGGTAGTACCAGCCGGCGGTGGCGCCGATCATGAGGGCCACGGGGAACTGGATGGGGTTCCCGTGGGCCGCCATGAAGAGGAGCGCCGACAGCCACACGGCCAGGGCGGGCCGGTGGCGCTGGAGGAGGCCCCGCAGGATGAGGCCCCGGAAGAGGATCTCCTCGGCGGGGACCGCGCCCAGCACCAGCAGGACGAGCACGGGTTTCGGGGCCGCGGCGAGGGGATCCGCCTCCTTGAGGAGCGGTCCGCGGAGGGTCTCCGGAAGGAGGTGGTCGAGGCCCCGGCCGATGCCGTGGACCAGGGCGGCGATGAGGATGAAGAAGCCCAGGTGGGCGAGGATCAGCGGCAGCCACACGCCGGGCCGCACCCGCCGGAAGGCCAGGATGTCCCAGAGGTCCAGGCGGCCCAGCCACAGGCCGAAGACCAGGGCCAGGGGGAAGCCCAGCACCAGGCCGGGCACCAGCGCCATCCAGAGGGGGAAGTGGAAGGCCTGGGCCGCCGCGCCCACCATGGCCCCCATCCAGGTGGAGAGGGCGAGGTAGACGAGGGCGATGCCACCCCCCTGCCAGAGGTTCGGGAAGGGCGCGGAGGCTTCCCCGGATTCCATGGTCAGGCGGTCAGGCGCCCGGCGATGCGCTCCCGCAGCTTCTCGGGCACCAGGTCGGCCAGGTTGCCGCCCATGCTGCCGATCTCGCGCACGAGGCGGCTGCTCACGGCGCTGTACTTCTCCTTGGGCATGAGGAACACCGTCTCCAGTTCGGGGGCCAGCTTGCGGTTCATGAGGGCCATCTGGAACTCGTACTCGAAGTCGCTGAAGGCGCGCACGCCCCGCACAATGGACTGGGCGCCCTGGGAGCGGGCGAAGTCCACCAGCAGGCCGTGGAAGCTGGTGACTTCCACCCCCGGGTGGTCCCCCACGAGGTCGCGCAGCATGGCCACGCGCTCCTCCACGGTGAAGGCGGCGGTCTTGGCGGGGTTGTGGAGCACCGCCACCACGAGTCGGTCCACGAGCTTCTCCGCCCGCTGGATGAGGTCCCAGTGGCCGAGGGTCACGGGGTCGAAGGAGCCGGGGTAGATGGCCGTCCGCACGGGGTCTCCGGAAAGGTGCCCCAGACTAGCGCATCCCGCCCGGGGGTGCGTCACAGTCTCGCGCCGGCGCGTTGGCGGTAGAGTGGACGCATGAGCGGAACCCTGAGCATCGGACTCCTATTCGGGGGCGAGAGCCCCGAGCACGAGGTCTCCATCGTGACGGCGCGGTCCATCGCCCAGCACCTGGATCCGGCCCGTTTCGAGGTGCGGCCCATGGGCATCGCCCGCAACGGCGTGTGGACCGTGACCGGCGACCCCTTCGCCCGCCTGGCGGCCGGCGAACTGCCGGAACGCGGCGCCCACCCCTTCCTGCCCCTGGAGAAGGGGGCCGAGGACACGCCCCTGCCGGACCTCTTCTTCAATGCCCTGCATGGCGCGGGGGGCGAGGACGGCCAGATCCAGGGCTACCTGGAGCTGCTGCACCGGCCCTACACCGGCGCGGGCCTGCTGGCCATGGCCGCAGGCATGGACAAGTGGATCACCAAGCGCCTGTGGGAATCCGAGGGCCTGCCCGTGGTGCCCTACGCCGGCCTCACGGAGGAGCGCTGGGTCCGCGACCGCGCCGCCTGCCTCGCCGAATGTGCGAAGCTGGGCCTGCCCCTCTTCGTGAAGCCCGCCAACCTGGGCAGCAGCATCGGCGTGGAGAAGGTGAAGCGGGCGGAGGAGCTCCCCGAGGCCCTGGACCGGGCCTTCACCTTCGACCGCCGGGTGCTCGTGGAGCAGGGCCTGGACATCCGCGAGATCGAGGTGGCGGTGCTGGGGGGCGACGAGCCCCTGGTGTCCCAGCCCGGCGAGGTCATCGTGGCCGACGAGTTCTATACCTTCGAGGACAAGTACATCGCCGGGAAGAGCCGCACGGAGATCCCCGCCCAGATCCCCGAGGAGCTGGCGGACCTGGTGCGCAAGCTCGCCGCCCGGGCCTTCGCCGCCGTGGACGGCTACGGCATGGCCCGGGTGGACTTCTTCCTGGAGCGCATCACCGGCCGCGTCTTCCTCAACGAGCTGAACTTCATCCCCGGCTTCACCAGCATCTCCATGTATCCCAAGATGATGGCCGCCAGCGGCGTGCCCTACGCCGAGCTGCTGACCCGCCTCATCGACCTCGCCCTGGCCCGCCACGCCCAGACCGCCGCCAAGCAGAAGGGCTTCAAATCCGGCAGCGACTGGTTCCGGGGGAAGTAGGCTCCGTCACCCGCCCGCAAAAGAATTCCACGAAGGACACGAAGGGAAACCAAGGGCACGAAGGAGGAATCCTCTTAGTGTCCTTCGTGGAGGTCCTTTTCCTGTCGGATCGGGGATCAAGGTCCGGGCCGCTCCTGCCGAAAGGACACCCATGGACGCCTTCGGCCCCGCCCTCTCCGGACTCCGCGCCGCCAGCGCGGGCTTGGCTGTGCAGGCCAACAACGTGGCCAACCAGCTCTCCGACGGCTACCGGGCCAAGCGGGTGGACTTGGCCGAACAGCCCGCCGGCGGGGTGGCCGTGCAGGGCGTGAGCGCCGATCCCTCCCCCGCGGTGCCCGGGGGCTCCAACGTGGACCTGGCCACGGAAATGGTGCAGGGCATGGCGATGGACGTGATGTACAAAGCCAACCTGAAGGTCATCCAGTCCGAGGACCAGCGCATGAAGGCCACCCTGGACCTGAAGGCCTGACCCCAAGCTGATCGCTGACAGCCGGCGGTCGACCGCTACACTGGTCCCATGCACGCCCGCTCCTGGCTCTCCATCCTGTCGCTCCCCGTGGTGGGCGCCATCACCTACCCGGTGCTCCAGCAACCGGGTACGCCCAAGCCCGCCGCGGCCAAGCCCGCGCCCCAGGATCCCCTCGCCGGGATGGCGGACATCCAGGACGTGCTTGGCCTGGTCCAGCAGAACTACGTGGACGCCCCGGACATGCCGAAGGTGATCGCCGGTGGCATCCAGGCGGCGCTGGAGCGCGCCCATCCCCTGAACGCCTACCTGACCCCCGAGGATCTCCGCCTGCCCGATCCCGGTCCCGCGACGGCGGGGCTCGTGGTGGTGAAGCGCACCATCTACGCCCAAGTGCTGGCGGTGGCCCCCGGCAGTCCCGCCGCCAAGGCCGGCATCCAGCCGGGCGATGTCATCCGCAAAGTGGACGGTGACTCCGTGGGCCGCCTCAGCGCCTGGACCCTGGAGCGCCGCCTGCGCGGGCCCGTGGGCGGGGCGGTGGACCTGTACCGCTACTCCAACACCACCGGCGATCTGGTGAAGTCCTCCCTGAAGCTGGAGCTGCCCGTGGCGCAGTCCGAGGCGATCCGCAAGGGCGACGGCGGCGTGCTCGTGTCCCTGCCCGACCTGGGCCCCGGCCGGGCCGAGGCCCTGAAGGGCCTGCTGGCCCCCCTGGACCACAACCAGTCGCTGGTGCTCGATCTCCGCCAGTGCGTGATGGGCAGCCTGGACGAGGCCGCCGCCGTGGCAGGCCTGCTGGGCGCCAAGGGCACCCTCGCCACCGTGCAGGAGTCGGGCAAGCCGGATCGGACCGTGGCCGTGGGCCCGGCCTCGGCCCCCTTCGCCCACGTGGCCGTGCTCATCGGCCGC
>JAJYBX010000140.1 GCA_021778785.1 Acidobacteriota bacterium | reverse complement strand
CGGCGCCTTCCAGCAGTGGCGCCCCAATGCCAAGAGCATGACGCTGTTCCTGCTCGGCCAGGGCATCACCACCAACAACTACGGCATCAACATGCTGCAGTACTACAACCCCGCCACGGGTCTCTTCACCGTGAACAACACGGGCTACCCGCAGGCCGGCAACAAGTTCTCCAGCGTGGACATCACCCTGGACAAGAAGACCGACCGCGACACCTTCAGCTTCAGCTACACCTGGAGCCGCCTGGAAGGCAACTACGAGGGCGTGGTGTCCAGCTCCAACGGCCAGGCTGACGGCAACATCACCGCCAGCTTCGACTACTACCCGTACGTCGGCTACGGCCTCCTGCCCAACGACCGCACCCACGTGGTCAAGCTCTTCGCCAGCCACCGCTTCGATCTGGCCGGCGGCGACTTCAACGTGGGCTTCAACTGGACCTACATGAGCGGCAGCCCCGTCAGCCTCTTCGACGACGGCTCCACGAGCAACGGCGAGGCCCCGGGCTACGACACCGCCAACGTCGGCGCCGGCAACCAGGTGCCCAACTCCAGCGGCACCGGCAGCCACCAGTTCCTGGACATCGGCTACTACGGCAACGCCACCCCCGCCAACGGCCAGCTGGGCCAGTACGGCCGCACGCCCGCCCTCAACAACGTGGACATGCACCTCGACTGGACCAAGAAGCTCAGCGGCAAGTTCCGGCTGATCCCCAGCGTGGACATCTTCAACACCTTCAACACCCGCTATGCCACCGCGGTGTACCAGCAGGCCACGGACGCCTCCGGCAACCCGGACCCCCGCTACGGCGCTCCCACCGCCTGGCAGACCGGCCGTCGCTACCGTTTCGGCATCAAGCTCCAGTTCTAGACTGGCGCCATGCCCGACCCGAAGGGGCCCCGCAAGGGGCCCCTTCTTCATGCCGGAAACCCGCTCCGGCCGTGCGTCCGCACCGGAGCGCGGCGCGTCAGTCCTTCGGCACCCACTCGATGTCGGGCAGGCCCGCCACGGCGTTCTCAGCCCGGGAGAGGGCGAAGAACCAGTCGCTGAGCCGGTTCAGGTAGCGCACCACGGCGGGATCGAGGGACTCTTCCTGCATGAGGGCCACCACCTCGCGCTCGGCGCGGCGGCAGACGGTGCGGGCCAGGTGGCCGTAGGCCGCCCCGGCGGTGCCCCCCGGCAGGACGAAATTCCGCATGGGGGGGGCGAGGGCCGTCAGTCGGTCGATGTCCGCCTCCATGGCCTCCAGGCTCCAGGTGGGCCGGCTCATGCGCTGTCCCAGGAGCTCCTGCCGCCCTGCGGGCGTGGCCAGGATGGCGCCCACCACGAAGAGGTCGTGCTGGATGCGCTGGAGCGCCGCCGCATCCGCGCAGGCCGGGTTCGCGTGCAGCCGCAGCAGGCCCACCACGCTGTTCAGCTCGTCCAGGGTGCCGTAGGCCGCCAGCCGCAGGTGCGCCTTGCTCACCCGATCCCCGCCGAAGAGCCCCGTGGAGCCGTCATCCCCCGTGCGCGTGTAGAGCTTCATGGCCGGACCTCGGACAAGGAGAAAACAGGAAAAGCCGGGACAGGATTAACAGGATTGAAAGCAGGATTAACAGGATTAGAACTAATAAATAAAAATCAATCAGCGATACATTTTAATAATACTTATGCTTTAATCCTGTTAATCAATCTTTTCATCCTGTTAATCCTGTCCATCTTTTTGCAGGGATGGGTCGGCGCCTACGCCCCGCCGCGGGCGCGGCTCCAGGCCACGGTATCCGAGCGCCAATCGCGCAGGGCCTCGGAACCGGCGGTGTCCAGGATTCCCCGGTCCCGGGCCTCCTCGGCCAGGGCCTCGAAGGAGGCCAGCACCTCGAGGGGCAGGCCCGCCCCGGTGAAGGCGGCCTCGGCCTGGGGCAGGCCGTAGCTGAAGAGGGCCAGCACGGCGGTCACCTCCGCACCCTCCGCACGCAGGGCCTCCACGCAGCGCAGGCTCGATCCCCCGGTGGAGATGAGGTCCTCGATCAGGACGGCCCGGTGTCCGCCCGCATCCGGCCCCTCCACCTGCCGCCCCATGCCGTGCTTCTTCGGCTCGGGCCGCACGTAGGCCATGGGGAGGCCCAGCCGGTCCGCCACGAGGGCCGCCCAGGCGATGCCCGCCGTGGCCGCCCCCGCGATGAGCGTGGGCTTCAGCTGTCGCGCCCGTGCCGCCAGCGTCTCCACCGCCTGGTCACGCTGGTCGGGGAAGCCCAGCAGCTGCCGGTTGTCGCAGTAGATCGGAGACTTCAGCCCGCTGGCCCAGGTGAAGGGCTCCAGGGGCCGCAGGCGCACGGCCCCGGCTTCCAGCAGGCAGGCGGCGAGATCACGGGGGGTCAGGGACATGGGACGCTCCGGGAAAGGGCCGGGACTCACTTGACGACGATGCTCACCAGTTTGCCTCCGGCGGGCACCACCACCTTCACGATCTCCTTGCCGGCCAGGTGGGCCTGGGCCTCGGGACAGGCCAGGGCCGCGGCGCGGCGGGCCTCCTCCGGCGCGGCGGCGGGCACGCTGATGCGGCCCCGGACCTTGCCGTTCACCTGCACCACCACCGTCACCTCGTCGGCCTCCAGGAAGGCGGGATCCGCCTCGGGCCAGGTGGCCTGCATGCAGAGGCCGGGCCGGTCGAGCTGACTCCAGAGCTGCTCCGCCAGGTGGGGTGCCACGGGCGACATGAGGCGCACGAAGGCATCGAGCGCCTGCTGCATCACGGCCCCGCGATGGGGGGCGTCCGCCGGGAGGTCGGCCAGGGCGTTGGAGAGTTCCATGAGGCCAGAGACGACGGTGTTGAACTGGTAGCGACGCTCCAGGTCGTCCGTGAGGCGGGCGATGGTTTGGTTCAGCTTGATGAGGAGGGCTTTCTCCTCAGGCGCCAGCTGGTTCTTGGCGGGCAGCGGCTCTGCGGTGACAGACGCGGGGGCTGGGCTTTGCCCAGACACGGCGTGGGGGGGCGCGGGGGGGACATCGTGAGCGTCAGCGAACAGGCGGTCCCCCCCGCCAGCATTGGCGTGGTCCTCCACCATGCGGGTGATGCGCTTGAGGAAGCGGCTGGCGCCCTCGATGCCCTCGAAGCCCGTCCAGTCGATCTCCTTCTCGATGGGCGCCGCGAAGATCATGAAGAGCCGCAGCGCATCGGCCCCGTACTTCGAGATCACCTCGTCGGGATCCACGATGTTGCCCTTGGACTTGCTCATCTTCGAGCCGTCCTTCAGCACCATGCCCTGGCAGATGAGCTTCTGAAAGGGCTCGGGGCCGCTGGCCAGGCCCAGGTCACGCAGCACCTTGTAGAAGAAGCGGGCGTAGATGAGGTGCATGGTGGCGTGCTCGATGCCGCCGACGTAGAGGTCCACCGGCATCCAGGCATCGCTCTCGGTCTTGGCGAAGGGCAGCTGGGCGTTCTTCGGATCCAGGTAGCGCAGCCAGTACCAGCTGCTGTCCACGAAGGTGTCCATCGTATCGGTTTCGCGATGGGCGGGTCGACCACAGCTTGGACACTTCGTGTCCAAGAAGGAAGAAGAGGTGGTGAGGGGCGAGGGGCCATGACCCGTGAAGGCCACGTCCTCCGGCAGGCGCACGGGCAGGTTCTCCGCCTTCTCCGGCACCACACCGCAGCTGTCGCAGTGCACGGTGGGGATGGGCGTGCCCCAGTAGCGCTGGCGGCTGAGGCCCCAGTCCTTGAGCTTGTAGGTGGTGGTCTTCTCGGCGCGGTCGCCGAGCTTCGCGATCATGGCCGCGACGGCATCCTCGCTCCTCAGGCCCGTGAACTCGCCGCTGTTCACCAGGGTGCCCAGGTCCCACGCGCTCTCGGCTTCAATGACCTTGGGAATGGGCAGGCCGTACTTCAGGGCGAATTCATGATCCCGCTCGTCGTGGGCGGGCACGCCCATGACGGCGCCGGTGCCGTAGTCCATGAGCACATAGTTGGCGGCAAAGACGGGCACCTTCTCCCCCGTGAAGGGGTGGAGGGCCGAGATCGCGGTGCGATGGCCCAGCTTCACATCGCTGGTGAGGCGCTCCTCATGGCTGACCCTGGCCACCTGGTCGCAGAAGGCCTTGAGGGAGGGATCCGACTGCGCGGCCTTCTCGATGACCGGGTGCTCGGTGCTGAGGGCCATGAACGTCACGCCGAAGAGGGTGTCGAGGCGGGTGGTGAATACCTCGACCCGTTGGCCATCCTCCAGGTCGAAGGCGAGGCGCGCCCCCTCGGAGCGGCCAATCCAGTAGCGCTGCATGGTCTTCACGTTGTCGGGCCAGTCCAGGCCGTCGAGGCAGGCCAGCAGCTCATCGGCGTATTTCGTGGTCTTGAAGAAGTACTGCTCGAGGGGCTTCTGCACCACCGGATGGCCCGTGCGCTCGTCCTTGCCGTCCACCACCTGCTCGTTGGCGAGGACGGTGCCCAGCTCCTCGCACCAGTTCACGGTGCGCATGGCCCGGAAGACATCGCCCGCCTCCCACATCTTCAGGAAGAGCCACTGGTTCCAGCGGTAGTAGTCGTCCTGGAAGCTGGCGATCTCGCGCTCCCAGTCGTAGCTGATGCCCATCTTCTGGATCTGGCCCTTCATCTCCTCGATGTTCTTCCGCGTCCAGATGGCGGGGTGGATGCCGTGCTTGATGGCCGCGTTCTCCGCCGGCAGGCCGAAGCTGTCCCAGCCGAGGGGGTGCATGACTTCATAGCCCCGCATGCGGCGGAAGCGCGCCGTCACGTCGCCCAGGGTGTAGTTGCGCACATGGCCCATGTGGATGCGGCCGCTGGGGTAGGGCAGCATCACGAGCATGTAGAAGGTCTTCGAACCCGGCAGCAGCTCCGAGGCCCGCTTGGCGCGGAAGGCGCCGGACTCGAGCCAGCGGCGCTGGATCTCGGGTTCCTGGACAAGGGGCTGGAAGGGCATGGCGCGGCTCCGATGGAACCCTTGATTCTAATGGCAAATGCCCCGGCCCTCGTCGCTGGGATTCAGCCCGGCCCGCCGGGCGACCGATAGGCCTGGACGAGGCTCTCCATGCCCCAGCCCCCCCCGTCCCGGAATCCCGCCCAGAGGATCGTGCTCATCTACGTCCTGACGGCGGCGGCCTGGATCCTCCTATCGGACCATGCGGTGGCATTGATCGCCCCCGACGTGGCCCAGGCGGCGTGGATCTCGACCATCAAGGGCTGGGCCTTCGTCGCCTGCACGGCGGGCCTCCTCTACGCCTTCATCCGCCGGTCCTTCCAGAAGGAACTGGCCATCCGCGAGGTCCTCGCCGCCAGCGAGGCCCGGTTCGCCAAGGCCTTCCGTTCGAATCCCTCGCCCGGGACCATCACCCGGGAATCGGACGGGCTCTTCGTGGACGCCAATGAGCGGTTCTGCCATCTCGTCGGCCTTCCGCTCGACCGGATCCTGGGCCGCACCCCGGCCGACCTGGCGCTCTACGTGGACCCTGGGGCGCGGGCCCAGATCCTGGCGGATCTTCGGATCCAGGGCTCCCTGCGGGATGTGGAGGTGCAGCTCCGCACGGCCTCGGGTGACACCGCACAGGTCCTGCTAGCCATCGAACGCATCCACCTCGACGGAGAGCCCTGCATCCTCACCGCCTTCCACGATGTGACCGCCCTGAAGCGGCACGATGCCGAGCGGCGGCGCCTCGAAGCCGAGGTCCAGCACATCCACAAGCTGGAGAGCCTGGGCACCCTGGCAGGCGGGATCGCCCATGACATGAACAACATCCTGGGCGCGGTGATGGGCGTGGCCTCCCTCGTCCAGGAACAGCACCGGGGGGACCCGGTCCTCGGGAAGGACATGGACACCCTGCTGCGCGCCGCGACCCGGGGCCGGGACCTGGTGAAGGGGCTCACCGACTTCGCCCGGAAGGAGGTGCATGAGCCCCGCCCCACCGACCTGAACGAGATCCTCGCCCGGGAGGCGGACCTCCTCCGGCGCACCACCCGGCAGAAGGTGGAG
>JAJYBX010000139.1 GCA_021778785.1 Acidobacteriota bacterium | reverse complement strand
TGCGCACCAGGTGGTCCGGATGGGCGCGGAGGATCTCCTCGGGCAGCCCCCGGGTCTCGCGGCCGAAGACCAGGCCGTCGCCGTATTCCCAGGGCACCTGGGTGTGCCGCCGGTCGCCCTTGGTGCTGAAGAACCAGAGGCGCTTCGCCGGGCTGCGGGCCAGGAAGTCCTCCCAGTCGGCGTAGTGCGTGGGGTTCAGCTTCTCCCAGTAGTCCAGGCCGGCCCGGCGCAGGTAGTAGTCGGTCACCTCGAACCCCAGCGGGTGGACGAGGTGAAGCTTCGCCCCGTTGTTCACGCAGAGACGGCCGATGCTTCCGGTATTCTGCGGAATCTCGGGCTGATGGAGAATGATGTGGAACAAGGGGGGACCCCGATGAGCGAATGCCTGTTCTGCAAGATCGCGGCGAAGGAGATCCCGGCCGCGGTGGTGTACGAGGACGACGCCATTCTGGCATTCAAGGACATCTTCCCCCAGGCGCCCGTGCATCTGCTGCTCATTCCCAAGGGCCACTGCGAGGGCCTCTGCGACATGACGCCCCAGATCGCGGCGGCCGTGGGCCGGATCCCCCAGGTGGCGGTCCGCCTGGCGGAGGAGGCCGGCGTGCTGGAGAGCGGCTGGCGGCTGCTCACCAATTGCGGGCCTGATTCCGGCCAGTCGGTGTTCCACCTCCACTTCCATCTGCTGGGCGGGAAGCCGCTGGGGGGCAGGCTCTGCCAGTGAGACGGACCCTTCGCGCAAGGCCTGCCCGGGGTTCCTGTGGGCACAAGAAGATCCGCATGGCCGCTGGATCCGCGACCTCCTCGTGATCTCCATCACAGCACCGCGGACCTATCTTTCCGGTGGCGATCATCCGTTCCCATCCCCCGGTTCGCGCGGTTCGCACTCAGGAGTCGCGGGTCCCGCCGGAGTTGTCATGCCTCCCTCCGCCCCCAGCGAAGCCCGTCCCGGTTCCAGCCTCGTCCACCGGTTGAGGGAAGCCACGGGGATCTCGCTGTCCCGCTGCGACCAGTGCGGGACCTGCAGTGCCGCCTGTCCCACGGCGGGGGTCATGGATCTTCCACCCTGCCGGCTCGTCCGACTGGCCCAGACGGGGTTCGGGGGCTTCGATCGGCGCGTGCTCGCCTCCGAGGCGATCTGGCGCTGCACGGGCTGTGAGATCTGCGCCCGGCGCTGCCCCCAGCAGGTGGACCTGCCGGGGGCCATGGCCTTCTTCCGGACGGAGGCGGAACGGCTGGGGCTGACCCCCGCCCGTGAGCCCGCCCGCGAGGAGGTCCCCGCCGCCGGGGCCCTCCATTTCGAAGGGCGCTGGTCCAGGACCGGGTCCGGGACGCCTGTCGGCTGAGCCCCCCGGCCTTCGACCGGGAAGGAGGTCAGCGGGCCGGGCGGGGCTTGGCCGGGGCCAGGGTGGCGCCCTCGAGGATCTTCACCGGGACCAGGACGTGCCGGATGGTGTCCCGCTCGATGGCGTTCAGGGCGAGGCTGACGGCCTCGTGGGCGATGGTGGGGATGTCCTGGGCCACGGAGGCGAGGCCGGGGTAGAGGTCCACCAGCCCGTCGAAGCCCAGCATCGAGACCTGCTCGGGCACGGCCACGCCCAGATCCGCCAGGGCCCCCAGGGCCCCGACGGCCATCTCGTCCGTGGCGCAGAAGATCCCGGTGGGGCGGTGCCCCTGGAGCCAGGCGTCGCGCATGAGGCGGTAGCCGCCGAGGATGGAGCCCCCGCCCCGGAGGATCGTCGGGGCCAGGGAGCCGCCCCGGTGCTCGGCGAGGGCCGCGGTGAAGCCCGCCGCCCGGTCCACGGCCCACTGGTGCTCGTCGGCCACGGTGAGGTGGAGGAGATCCCGGTGGCCGAGGGACAGGAGGCGTTCCGCGGCGAGGCGCCCGCCGCCCATATCGTCCGGGGCCACGCAGGAGACGCCCGGATGATGGCCGATGAGGGCCCCGGGGACCCCCCGCCGCCAGAGGGTGGCCAGGCGCTGATCGATGTCGGCGCAGTGGAACATCAGGACGGCGTCGAGCTTGCGCCGCACCGGGGTGATGTCCACGGGCAGTTCCACGAACTGGGTGGCCCGCACCTGCATCTCCCGCAGCAGGGCCCGCCAGATGACGTTGAAGTAGGGCGACAGCCGGTTCTCGCCCGCGCCCACCCAGATGCCCAGGGTGTGCTTGGTGCGCCGGGACAGCTCGCGCGCCACCGGATCCGGCTCGTAGCCGAGCTTCTTCATCACGGCGAGGACCGTGGCCCGGGTCTCGTCGGCCACGGTGGGCTTGCCGTTGATGACGCGGCTCACCGTGCCGGTGGAAACACCGGCCTGCCGGGCGATCTCGCCGATGGTGATCTTCATGGTGGGGGGGATCCAGGGGGTGGGGCCATCCATGAATACCGTTCGATCCATGGGGCGTCAATTGCAGGGATCGGAGGATTTCCCGGTCAGGACATCGACCAGGCCCGGGCCGCGCCGTGGAGGCTGAGGTCGTAGTCGCGGGCCAGGAAGACCGGCGTGGCCCGGGCGAGGCGGTCGAGGTGGTCCCGGTAGTTCCGCTCGAATCGGGCCATGAAGCGGCGCTCCTTCAGGAAATGCTCCGCGTTCTTGGCGACGATGCCGCCGGCGAGGAAGAGCCCGCCCGAGGGGAGGAAGGCCGCGCCCAGATCGGCGCACACCCGCGCGTAGAGATCCACGAAGATCGCCATGGCCCGGCCGCAGGCGGGATCGCTGCCCGCGAGCGCGGAGATCGCGGCGGGCTGGACTGATTCGGGAAGATCCAGGATGGCGGCGCCTTCCGGGGTGCAGGCGGTCCGTCGGGTGTCCACCAGGAAGCGGAAGATGCGCGCCAGGCCGGGCCCCGAGACGGCCATCTCCGCGCCGGGCGGGCCGGGAAGCCCTTCGGCCAGGTGACGCCAGAGGGCGAGGGTGTCCTCGTCGAAGACCGGAAGGCCGATGTGCCCCCCCTCGCTGGGGAAGGCGTGGGCGCCGGCGGGCGTGCGCACCGCGAAGCCCACGCCGAGCCCCGTCCCGGCGCCGATCACCAGGATCGGCCCCCCGGGATCCGGCTGGGGCACGCTGCCATCGCCATGGGGCAGGGGGGTCACCTGCGCGGGATCCGCGAGATCCAGTTGCAGGGTGCCGGCGGAGAGGGCGATGAAATCGTTGACCACCCGCACGGGGATCCCCAGGGCGCGCTCGAGGGCCGGCCCGTCGATGTCCCAGGGCGCGTTGGTGAGGTGGATCCGGCCATCAACCACCGGTCCGGCGCCGGAGAGGCAGGCCCGGTCCGGGCGCAGGAAGGGATCCTCGGCCAGGAACCGCCGGATCGGCTCGATCAGGGACCTCTCCTCCTGGGTGCGGAAGCGGGCCTTCCGGAGAACCTGGAAGCGGCGGCCCTCCGGCAGCAGGAGGGCCAGGTTGAGGTTCGTGCCCCCGACATCGGCCACGAGGATGGGTGTGTTAACGGTTGCATCGGGCACGGCTTCACCTCGAGGCCTGGCGTGATCCGGGGGACCTGCGGAAGGGGAGGGCACCCAGACCAGCGTATCCGGTGACAGGGCGGCTGCTCCGGCAATCCCCCACCGACTGGGGGACCGGATCCGCCGGTCCGGATCTGGGTGTGGCCTGGGGAGCTGCCGGCCGAGGGGAGGTTGTGTCCTTCGTCACCTGGCAGAAGAAGCCTCCAAGGGCTCGCTTGACAGACCTGGAACACCGATGGAACATACCTGCGACCTTCTTGTAACCGTTTACATGAGACATCGAGAATCACCCCCCGCCTGAACCCGTTCCGATCCTCCACGGCAGGGGCCCTTCGCCGGGAACCCAGTTTGTAACCGCTTACAATTTCAATCAAGCCGCTCCGAGCCCCGTCCTCCCGTTTCCGAACCCTCCAGGCCCTCCCATGCCACCCATCCCCCCCTCCAGAGGAACCCAGGCCCCGGTCGCGCGGAAGCAGACCGAGGCTGCGGCAGCCGTGTCTGGGTGGTGGCGGGGGGCCTCCATCTACCAGATCTATCCCCGCAGCTTCCAGGACACGAACGGGGACGGGGTGGGGGACCTGCCGGGCATCACCGCGCACCTGCCCTACGTGGCCGACCTGGGGGTGGACGCCATCTGGATCTCCCCCTTCTTCACGTCGCCCATGCGGGATTTCGGCTACGACGTGTCGAACTACCGCGATGTGGATCCCACCTTCGGCACCCTGGCGGACTTCGACCGCCTGGTGGCGGAGGCCCACCGGCTGGGGCTGAGGGTGCTCATCGACCAGGTGCTGTCCCATTCCTCGGATCAGCATCCCTGGTTCCGGGAGAGCCGTTCCAGCCGCACCAACGCCCGGGCCGACTGGTATGTCTGGGCCGAGGCCCGGCCCGACGGCACGCCCCCCAACAACTGGCTGTCGGTCTTCGGCGGGCCCGCCTGGACCTGGGAGCCGCGGCGCCGGCAGTACTACCTGCACAATTTCCTGGAATCCCAGCCGGACCTGAACTTCCACCACGAGCCGGTGCAGGCGCAGCTGCTCCAGGAGGTGCGGTTCTGGATGGAACGCGGCGTGGACGGCTTCCGCTTCGACGCCTGCAACTTCCATTTCCACGATCCGAAGCTGCGGAACAACCCGCCCGCCCGCCCCGGGAAGGTGGAGCTGACCTCCGTCCGGGAAGGCAATCCCTACGGCCGGCAGGTCCACCGCTACGACAAGAGCCGCCCCGAGAACCTGGCCTTCCTGAAGCGCCTCCGCGCCCTGATGAACGAATACGGTGTCACCAGCGTGGGCGAAATCGGGGACGAGGGGGCCCTGGCCACCATGGCCGAGTACACCGCCGATGGCGACAAGCTCCACATGGCCTACGGCTTCAGCCTCTTCACCGAGGAATTCACGGCCCGGCGCATCCGCGCCGTCGTCCAGGAATTCGAGCGGGGCATCAGCCGGGGCGGGGGCTGGGGCTGCTGGTCCCTCTCCAACCACGACTGCACCCGGGTGGTCACCCGCTGGGGGCGGGGCGTGGAGGATCCCGCCTTCCCCAAGCTGCTGGTCGCGATGCTGGGATCCCTGCGGGGCAGCTTCTGCATCTACCAGGGCGAGGAACTGGGCCTGCCGGAAGCCGAAGTCCCCTTCGACCGGCTCATCGATCCCTACGGCATCGCCTTCTGGCCCGACTTCAAGGGGCGCGATGGCTGCCGGACCCCCATGCCCTGGACCGGCGAAGCGCCCAGGGGCGGCTTCTCCGAGGTGGAGCCCTGGCTGCCCATGTTCCCGGACCACCTGCGCCGGTCCGTGGCCGCCCAGTCCGCCGATCCGGGTTCCGTGCTCCGGTTCTACCAGCGCTTCCTCGCCTGGCGGAAGGGCTCGGAGGCCCTCCGCCGCGGCACCATCCATTTCTACCGG
Organism: Acidobacteriota bacterium; assembly: GCA_021778785.1. Lineage (GTDB taxonomy): Bacteria > Acidobacteriota > Holophagae > Holophagales > Holophagaceae > Geothrix. The sequence goes on along the minus strand of JAJYBX010000139.1, from coordinate 642 downwards.
ACCCCCGAGCCGGTCCTGGCGCTGCTGCGGCAGGAGGGCCAGGAGAAGATCCTGGCTGTCTTCAACCTCAGCCCCAGATCGATCCAGCACACCCTCCCAGCCCCGGCCCGGCCCCTCGAAGGCCACGGCCTCGAGGCCTGCCGCCTGGAGGGCCGCACGCTCCACCTCCCCCCCTGGGGCGGATTCTTCGGCCGCATGGGGTGATCCCCACCGGTCCGACTCACTAAGCAGTACCCCCCTCAACCAGCCGCCGCGCGGCTTTCCACTGGAGGCAAGTCCCATGAAGCGCCAATCCACCCTTCTCGCCGCCCTCGCCATGGTGCTGGCCGCGGGACCCCTGCTCGGCCAGGACGTGTTCGAACTCCACGGCTACATGCGCGCCGGCACCGGACGCTCCTCCAACGGCGGCGAGCAGGCCACCTTCTACCTCCCGGGCACCGCCGACAGCGTCACGGGCGGCCCCGGCTACCGGCTCGGCAACGAAACCGACAACTACCTCGAGCTGGCCATGGACGTCCGCGCCTACGACAAGGATGGCGTGACCTTCAAGCTCCACTTCCGCCCCTCCTTCCGCCAGTACTACTCCGCCCGGGACGCGTCCTCCGACGCGGGCGGCAACGTGGATGGCTCCATGGCCGCCAA
>JAJYBX010000138.1 GCA_021778785.1 Acidobacteriota bacterium | reverse complement strand
CACGCCGCCCAGGCAGGCGAGGCCGAGGCCCCGCAGGCCGCGGTAGCCGCTGAAGACCATGCCGCCGAAGCCGGCCAGGGTGGTGCCGGCGCAGACGGCGTTCACGCGGGCCACCCGCCGGGGGGCATCCGCTTCAGCCCGGGCCCGGTGCAGCAGGTTGAAGGCCGTATCCACGCTCACCCCCAGGGCGATGGGGATGGCCATGAGGGAGAGGAACGTCAGGGGCTCCCCGGCCCAGCCCAGGGCGCCGAAGACGCCGGCCTGGCTGGCCGCCAGGGGCACCACCGCCAGCACCGCGAAGCGCAGGCTGCGCCCGAAGAGGGCGATCACGGCGAAGATGCCGGCCAGGGCCAGGAGGACCGCCTGTTTCACGGCGTCCTTTGCGATGTCCTTCACGACGCGGAAGAGGGGCTGGGTGCCCACGAAACGGCCGCCGGCGGCCTCCACCTCCGGGGTCAGGCGGGCGAGCGTGGCCTCATCCAGGCGCAGGGGGATGGTCAGGGCCGGAGGCAGGGGTGCGGGCGGAGCATTCCCCCGCAGGCTGTCCCAGAGGTTCCAGGGCCGGGGGGGATCGGGCTGGTCCGAGCGGGGCAGCAGGGCCTGCAGGGCCTTCACGGGGAAGACGGGATCGGAGGCGGCGGTGCCGAGGGCGGTGAGGGGCCCCTCCAGGGCCGCGGGATCCAGGCCGGCCTTCGCCGCCTCCTCCAGCACGCGGCGGCGCCAGGTCTCCGACCCGAGGGTGTGGCGCAGCTCCGGATCGAGGGTCTTCCAGTCCGGCATGGGCACGCCGGCCTGGCGGAGGAGCGGGCTCAGGCGGTTCCAGCGGGCGGGCAGGCGGTCCGGATCCTCCAGGGGGATCTGCAGGGCCAGGGGCTGGAGGCTGGCGCCCAGGGTCTTCGTGAGGCGCTCCTGCAGGGTGAGGGCGGGGTTGCCCTGGGCCCGGAAGCGGCGGAGGTCCTCCTGCCAGCGGGTTCGGGGCGCGCCGATGAGGGCCAGGACCAGCAGGGCCAGGGCCGCCCAGGGGGCCCAGGGCCGGCGCTTCGGCAGGGGGGCGGGCGGGCCCGGGGCGAAGGTGCCGCGGCCCCGGTCCAGCCAGAGCAGCAGGGGCGGCAGCAGGAGGAAGGTGGCGGCGAGGCAGGCAAGTAGGCCCAGGCCCGTGGTGAGGCCCAGGTCGCGGATGCCGGGGAAGGGCGCGAAGGCCAGGGCCAGGAAGGCGAAGGACGTGGAGAGGGCGCCGGCCACCACGCCGGGGCCCGTGCCCAGGAGGGCGGCGCGCAGGGCCCGCACCTTGCCTCGGCCCGCCCGGCGCTCGTCGCGGTAGCGGCTGAAGAGCAGGATGCCCACGTCGTCCCCCACGCCCAGCAGCACGGCCCCGAAGCCCGCGGCCATGAGGTTGAGCCGGCCCAGCACCCAACCCGTGAGGCCCAGGGCCCAGATCATGCCCACCACCAGGGGCCCCATGACGAAGCCGTAGCCCGCCAGGGTGCGGAAGCCCAGCCAGTAGACGAGCCCGATGAGGAGGAAGCTGAAGACCAGGCTGAGGGCCACCTCCCGGGAGAGGCGGCTGGATTCCCAGGCCGTGATGGCGTGGGCGCCCGTCACCTCGATGGGGAAGGGCCGGTCCGCCGTGGGCCCCAGGGCCGCCGCGGCTTCCTTCAGCGTGGCCCGGGCGGGCAGGGGCCCCTTGGCGCCCTTGCCCAGCCAGAAGAGGACCCGCTGGGTGGCCCGGGTATCCGTGGCGGGGAAGCCCGCCACCAGGGGCACCAGCACCATGCGGCCGTCCTTCGTCTCGAAGTAGCCCGTCCGCACGCGGAGGCTGAAGGCCCGGCCCAGCTCCCGGGCCTTGCCCATGCCCTCGCCGTTCTGGGGGGCCAGGTCCCGCAGGCCCAGGGGGTCCAGCCGCGCCAGCGCGGCCTGAAGGGGTTCGGGCGAGCGGAGGGCCCGGGCCGTGGCCTCGAGGCGCCGCGCCACGTCAGCGGGATCCTTCAGGGGGCCGAGCCGGTCGCCGAGCCAGGCCGGTGCCAGGGTGTAGAGGGTCTCCGTGGTGAGGCGGCCCGCGGCCGGATCGCCCTCCGGAATGGCGCCCACGGCCAGCAGGGCGGGCCAGGGGCTCACGCCGCCGGGTCCCGGCACGGGCACGGGATCGGAGAGGCGACCCTCGGAGGCCAGGCCATTCATGGGCAGGTTGCCCCGGGTCAGGAGGCGGTCCACCAGGTCCTCCGCCCAGGCCCGGCGGTCGTCCAGGTTCGCGTCCGTGCCCTCGGCCACCAGCCAGAGCAGCTCCTGCTGGCCCACGCCGGCCTCCAGGTTGGCGCGCACCGCGGGGTTCTGGGTGGGCAGGAGGCTCATCAGGTCCAGGGCCCGCTCCACCCGCAGGGTGCCCCAGCCCAGGAGGAGCGTGAGGGCCGCCACCGCCGCCCAGAGCGCCGGTGTGCGGGTGAGGTGGAGGCGGAGCAGGCGCCTCAGCAGCGACTTCATGGCCTCGCCAGCCGGTCGATCCACGGCTTGAGGGCGGGCACCATCTCCACGCGCTCGGCGCCCCGCAGCCGCTCCAGGAGGCTGGCGTCGTCCAGCCGGGCCAGGGGATGGCCCTCGCGGCGCTCCAGCGCCTCGGGCGGTGCCGCGGCGGTCAGCAGCGTGGGCAGCTCCTCGCTGTAGCGGTGGTCCACCAGCTGGGCCAGGGCCGCGGCCACCCGGATGTCCGAGTCCATGCGGTCCCAGTCGTCCAGCAGCAGCAGGCCCGGCGCCTCCAGGGGCTCGATCAGGTCCCGCACGCTCTGGAAGGCCTGGTTCTGGTAGCTCCGCACATCATAGTAGGCGTCCTTGATGGACTGGCTGAGGGCCCGGACGGAGACGTAGCGGACGCTCCGCCCCGTGCGCTCGGACCAGGCCCGCAGGGCCGCGGCGGCCAGCGTGCTGCGCCCGCTCTGGGCCGGCCCGTGGATCCACCACAGCTCCCAGCCGTGGCGGAAGCGGTGCTTCCCCGTGGTGGCCCACTGGGCCAGGCTCTCGGCCCCCGCGGGACGGATGCCGTGCTCCGGCTTCCGGCGCAGGGCCTGGAGCAGCTTCCCCAGCTCCTCGCGGCCCTCCACCTCGCCCACCTCGTCGATGGGACGGGCCAGCAGATCCTCCAGGTCGCCCACGCGGTCCAGGAGGGTGCGGGCGTGGCTGGCCTGGACGTTGTTCCACCACTTCCAGAAGCGGGTGAAGTCCGCGTCACGGTACCGCGTGGGCAGGCCCACTTCCGCCGCATCCTGCAGCCCTTCCGGCGCGCAGCCGCAGAGGCGGGCCGGTTTCAGCGGGTCCGGATCCAGGATCACACCCCGCCCCAGGCATCGGGGGCAGTCCGGCCTTCCCTTCACGGCGTGTCTCCGCGGAGGAAGCCGCCGAGCACCTCACGGCGCCGCTCGCGGATGCGGGCGAAGGCCCGCTCCTCCAGCTGCCGCACCCGCTCCCGGGAGATGGGTGGATCGAAGCGCTTGCCGATCTGCTCCAGCGTGAGGGGGTCGTCGCCGTTCAGGCCGAAGTGCAGCGAAATGATGGTGCGCTCCTTCTCGCTGAGCGAGGCGAGGCTGGCCTCGATCTGCTGGAGGAAGGCCTCCTGGTTCAAGGTGTACATGGCGGAGGGCTCCACCTCCTGCTCCAGGCTGTCCCCCACGGTGAGATCCGAGTCGCCGAGGCCCTGCTCCGTGGACACGGTGGAGGTCGTCTGCTGGAGCAGCTGCAGCCGCTCCACCTCCTCCACGGTCATGTGCGCGGTCTCGGCGATCTCCTGCAGCAGGGGCGTCCGGCCCAGCTCCTGGCTCAGCCGCTGGGTCACGCGGTTGAGCTGGACCAGGTGGCCCGCCACCTTCTGGGGCAGCCGGATCTTGTTCCCGTGCTCGGCCAGGGCGTGGAAGATGGCCTGCCGCACCCACCACGAGGCGTAGGTGAGGAACTTGTTCAGCCGGTCGGGATCGAAGCGCTTGGCGGCCTCGATGAGGCCCAGGTTCCCCTCGCTGATGAGGTCCAGCAGGTCCAGGCCCATGCCCTCGAACTTGCGGGCCTCCTTCACCACGAAGCGGAGGTTCCCCTCCACGAGCCCGCGCAGGCCCTCGGGATTGCGGTCGTTCTGCCACATCCGGCCGTACTTGCGCTCCTCCTCGGCCGTCAGCAGCGGCAGGTGGCGGATGGAGTCGAAGTACTTGTCGAGCGATCGCTCTTCGAGATGCCGTAGGGGCACGGATCACCTTGGGGGAGGGTCCAGCATACCAAGGCCGGACACTCCTGCAGGGCGCTCAGGACCGTTTGCGCAAACCGTGGTGGGTCAGCTTCACGAGGCCCGTGCCCGCGGCAGGGTGCCGGTGCACGTCCTTCAGGCCCGCGGCCTCCATGGCCTGGGCCATCCGCTCGAGATCCTCCTGCAGGCGGTTCAGGCGGTCCCGGAGGCCCAGCACCACCTCCACGCCGGCCAGGTTCACCCCCAGATCCCGCGTGAGGTTGAGGATGAATTCCAGGCGCTCCAGATCCTCGTCGCTGTAGAGGCGCGTCTTGCCCTCCGTGCGGCTGGGACAGAGCAGGCCCTCCCGCTCGTAGAGGCGCAGGGTCTGGGGATGCACGCCGTAGCGGGTGGAGACCACCCCGATCATGTAGGCCCCCATGCGGGGATCCCGGGAACTCATAGGCCACTCCGTTGCTCATGGACGGCGGCATCGTTCAGCTCCGCCAGCTCCCGCAGCAGTTCCTTGCTCCGCTCGTCCTGCACCTGGGGCGTGATCACCTGGATCTCGGCGAAGAGATCGCCCCGCTGGGTGGACTTGGGAATCGGCATGCCCTGCCCCTTCAACCGCAGCCGGGCGCCGGTCTGGGTGCCGGGCGGCACCTTGATGGTGGCGTGGCCTTCGGGCGTGGGCACTTCCACCTTGGCCCCCAGGGCCGCCTCCGCGAAGGAGATGGGCAGGCGCACGTAGAGATTCGGGCCCTTGCGCTCGAAGCGCCCGTTCGGGTCCATCCCGATCTGGAGGAAGAGGTCCCCGGGCCCGCCGCCGCGGCGGCCGGCCTCGCCCTTGCCGGGCACCCGCAGGCGCGCGCCGTCCTCCACGCCTGCCGGGATGGCGATGGTGACCGTCTCCTGGCGGGGATGGCGGCCCGTGCCGTTGCACTCGGCGCAGGGCGGCACCCGGACCCCGCGGCCTCCGCACTCCGGGCAGGGCCGCCCGAAGGCGAGGAAGCCCCCGCCCCCGCCCAGGCGGCCCTTGCCCTGGCAGGTGCGGCAGGTCTCCTGCTTCCGGCCCGATTCCCCGGTGCCCCGGCAGGCCAGGCAGGGCTCCGAGCGGTTGATGCGGAGGGACAGGCGCGTGCCCTCGAAGGCCTCGCGGAAGCCCAGGCGCACGGCATGGACCAGGTCCTCGCCCCGCTCCGGGCCGTGGCGGTTGGGCCGTCCGCCGAAGCCCGTGAAGAGGTCCTCGAAGGAGAAGCCGCCCCCGGCATTGAAGCCCGGGGGCGCCTGGGCCCCGGGTCCCGCCGGATCGCCGTAGGTGTCGTAGTTCTTCCGCTTCTCCGGATCCGAGAGCACCTCGTTGGCCTCGGAGAGCTTCTTGAATTCCGCCTCCGCCTTGGCATCGCCGGGGTTCAGGTCCGGGTGGTGCTTCCGCGCCAGCTTCCGGTACGCCTTCTTGATGTCCTCCTCCGAGGCCGATCGCGGGACGCCCAGGATCTTGTAGTAGTCGGGGTGGGGCATGGTCTTAGTCTAGGACACTAAGATTTCTTTTAGCCACAAAAAGGGGGAGCCCAGGGGCTCCCCCTTTTTGTGGAATGGCTAACTGACCACTTCCGCGTCGATCACGTCGTCGTCGCCCTTCTTCTCCCCTGCGGGAGCGCCGGGCGCGCCGCCGTCCTGGGGCGGCTCCTGCTTGTAGAGGCTCTCGGCCAGCTTGTGGCTCTTGGCGGTGAGGTTCTCGAGGGCCTTCTTGATGCGGTCCTTGTCCAGGCTGGCGAGGGCCTCCTTGGCCTCCACCAGGGCCGCTTCCGCCTCCTTCGT
>JAJYBX010000137.1 GCA_021778785.1 Acidobacteriota bacterium | reverse complement strand
GGCCCTGGACATGGGCTCGCGGGGGCTCCTCGTCCTGGCGGCCGGATTCGCGGAGACCGGACCGGAGGGCGCCCGCCGCCAGGAGCGCCTGGAGAAGCTCGTCCGGAGCCGCGGCGCCCGGCTGGTGGGGCCCAACTGCCTGGGCCTGCTGAACACCGACGCCTCGATCCAGTTGAACGCCAGCCTGGCCACCTCGCTGCCGCCGCGGGGCCGGGTGGGCTTCTTCAGCCATTCCGCGGCCCTGGGCGTGGTCATCCTCCAGTACGCGGCCGAGCGGGGCCTGGGCTTCTCCACCTTCGTCTCCGCCGGCAACCGGGCGGACGTCTCCGGCAACGACCTGCTCCAGTACTGGGACGAGGATCCCAACACCGACCTGGCCCTGCTCTACCTGGAGACCTTCGGCAACGCCCGCCGCTTCGCACGCCTGGCCCGCCGCATGTCCCACCGCAAGCCCATCCTCTGCGTGAAGAGCGCCCGCAGCCATGCGGGGCGCCGGATGGCCCAGGCCCACATCGGCGCCAGCCCCCAGAACGACGCGGAGGTGGAAGCCCTCTTCCAGCAGGCCGGCGTCATCCGCGCCAACACCCTGGAGGAGCTCTTCGACATCGCCCTGCTGCTGTCCCATCAGCCCCTCCCGAAGGGCAACCGGGTGGCGGTCATCAGCAACTCCGGCGGCGTGGCCACCATCTGCGCGGATGCCTGCGAATCCAGCGGCATGCAGATCGGCGGCCCCGGCGTGGTGGACCTCCAGGCCACGGCCACGGCGGAGCAGTACGAGAAGGCCTGCCAGCAGGCCCTGGAGCACCCCGAGGTGGATGCCCTCATCGCCACCTTCGCCTGCGTGGGCTCCTGCGATCCCAATGCCGTGGCCCGGGCCATCCGCCGGGCGGCCATCCAGGCCGAGCGCCGCACGGGCATCGCCAAGCCCACCCTCCTCTCGCTCATGGGCGTCAGCGGCGCCGTGGCCGTGGGGCTGGCCCCCGCGGGCGGCTCGGCCCGCACGTTCCCCTCCTACCGCTTCCCCGAATCGGCGGCCCTGGCCCTCTCCAAGGCGGTGGAATACGCCCGGTTCCGCATGCTCCCGCCCGGGCGCATCCTCGGCTACGAGGGTATGGATCCCATGGCGGCCCGGATGCTGGTCGAGCAGGCCCTCCAGGCCCTGCCCAAGGATGCGGCACCCCTGGCTCTCAAGGGGCCCCAGGCCCGCACCCTCCTGGGCCACTTCGGCCTGCCGGTCCAGACCGCCCCGCCGCCCGCGGAGGGGAAGCGGACCAGCCTGCGGGTCGTCATCTCCCTGACCGTGGACCCCGATTTCGGCCCCATCTGGCGGTTCCACCGCCGGGGCGGGGACTCCATCCTGCGGATCACGCCCCTGACGGACCTGGATATCGCCGGAGTGATCGAGCGGCTCCGCCTGCCAGCCCATCGCGGGTTCTCCGAGACCCTGGGCCGGCTCACCCAGATGGTGGAAGAGCTGCCCTGGATCCACGCCTTCAGCGCCCAGGTGGACGTGCCCGCCGCTGAGCCCACGCCGGCCGGGCCCCTGCCCCTCCTGCCGGGGCACGCCCTCTCCTTCTCCATCCCGGCCTTCCGCCAGGACTGAACCCGGAGGTCTCCTGTGCTCGTCCAGGAAATGATGCGAAGCCCCGTGGTCACCCTCCCACCCGACGCCAGCCTCCAGGAGGCCTGCGCCCTGTTTACGGGGCGGGGGTTCCGCCACCTGCCCGTGATGGAGGGGGGCCGGCTGGTGGGCGTCCTCACGGACCGCGACCTGCGCTGGGCCACCAGCGCCCTCTGCCCCGAGCCCCGGAAGCTGGAGGACCCCGTGCGCTCGGCCATGAGCCAGCCGCCCATCACCATCGATCCCCTGGATCCGGTGGAGGACGCCGCCCGCATCATGCGCGAGCACAAGATCGGCTGCCTGCCGGTGATGGACGGGCCGGAGCTGGTGGGCATCCTCACGGGCATGGACATCCTGGACACCCTCATCAAGCTCACGGGGGTCTCCCTGCCCTCGTCGCGCCTGGAGGTGGCCCTGGACGACCGGCCGGGCGAACTGGCCCGGCTCACGGCCTTCCTGGCCGAGCGCCATGTGAACATCCACTCCATCCTCACCTATCCCGACGCGGACCGGCTCGTGCGCACCGTGCTGCGGGTGGGCTCCAGCCAGATCCGCCCCCTGGCCGAGGACCTCCGCCAGGCGGGCTTCCGCATCCTCTGGCCCCGGCCCAAGCCATGGTCGCGCTGATCCACCGCGCGGAGTACGCGCAGTACGACTTCGGCCCCGAACACCCCTTCACGCCCGCCCGGCTCGCGATGCTGCTGGACCTGCTGGGGGAGCTGGGCGCGGACCTGGATCCGGTGCAGGCCCCTGCGGCCACCCGGGAGGAGATCCTCACGGTCCACGATCCCGCCTACGTGGAGGTCGTGGAGGCCCTTTCCCGGGGCGAGTCCCGACCCGAAGCCGAGGCCTTCGGCCTGGGCACCCCGGACAACCCCATCTTCCCCGGCATGGACCTGGCCGCCCGCTGGCTGGTGGGCGGCGCCCTGCATGGCGCCCGCCTGCTCATGTCCGGCGCCGAGCAGCGCGTGCTCCAGCTGGGCGGCGGCCTCCACCACGCCCAGCGGGCCCGCGCGGCGGGCTTCTGCCTCTACAACGATCTGGCCGTGGCCATCCAGGCCCTGGTGGCCCACGGCTGGCGCGTGGCCTACCTGGACATCGACCTCCACCACGGCGATGGCGTCCAGAGCCTCTTCTACGACAGCGACCGGGTGCTGACCATCAGCCTCCACGAGTCCGGCCACTACCTGTTCCCGGGCACGGGCCACATCCAGGAGCTGGGCGGCGGCTACGCCCGTGGCCTCTCGCTGAACCTGCCCTTCGAGCCCTTCACGGGCACCGAGGACTACCTCGAGGCCTTCGATACCGTCGTGCCCCAGGCCCTGGCCATGTTCTCCCCCCACGTGCTGGTGGTGCAGGCCGGCGCGGACGCCCACTTCGCGGATCCCATGGGCGACCTGGCCCTCACCACCCAGGCCTTCGAGGCCCTCCACCGGCGCATCCTGGATCTGGCCCATCGGCACGCCCAGGGCCGTCTCCTCGCCACCCTCGGGGGCGGCTACGACGCCCAGGTGGTCTCGCGGGTGTGGACCATCCTCGCGCTGACGCTGCTGGACCGCCCCCTGCCCGAGGCCCTTCCCCCGGCCTGGATCGAGCGGTGGCGGCCCCTGCTGGGCGAGACGCCCCCCACCCGCCTCCACGATCCCGTGCCCGCCTTCCCGCCCCTGCCGGGTTCGGAGCTGCGGAGCCACCACAACCGGGACATGGTCTCCCGCCTGCTGGATGCCCTCGCCCGCTACTGGCTCTAGCCCCGTCAGTGCGGATGCTGCGCCATGGCGTCGTTGAAGCCCCGGAACACCTCGCGGTACTTCCCGGTTTCGGTGGCGAAGCGCAGCCGCTTCACGTTCTCCACGCAGATCTCCTCGGCCTCCGGCTGCGTCTCCAGCAGGTGCATGACCTCGGCGATGAACTCCGCCAGGGGCATGGCGCGCGGATCGGAGGCGCCGTTCATCAGATCCGTGGCCACGTAGGGGGGCACCAGCTCGATCACCTCCGTCGAGGTGCCCCGGAGCTGGTAGCGGAGCGATTCGGTGTAGGAGTGCAGCGCGGCCTTGGTGGCGCAGTAGGTCGGCGTCGTGGCCAGGGGCAGGAAGGCGAGGCCGGAGGAGACGTTCATGATCACCGAGCGGGCCTGCCGCTGGAGCAGGGGCAGCAGGGCCGCCGTGAGGCGGAGGGGCCCCAGCAGGTTCGTGGCGATGATGGCCTCCATGTCCGAGAGATCTTCCGCCTGGGCCCGCAGATCCTCGGTCCGCATGATCCCGGAGTTGTTGACGAGGACGTTCAGCCGGGGGAAATCCGCCGCCACCTTCGCGGCGAACCCGCGGATCGCGGCCGGATCCTGGAGGTCCACCACATACGAGGCCATGCCCGGATTGGCCCGGACCGTGTCCTCCAGCACCTCCAGCCGCCGGCCCGCGATGACCACCTGGTTGCCGCGGGCGTGGAAGGCCTCCGCCAGCCCCCGCCCGATGCCCGAGCCGCCGCCGGTGATGAGGATGGTGTTGCTGCGCATGTCCATGGCGCCTCCCGCGACCTGCCCCGTTACGGTAGTCCAGGGCGCCAGCCGGGACAACCGCAGGCGGATCCCTCGCGTCCCTGCCGATTCAGCAGCCCCGGGCCCGGGCCTCGGACACCAGGAACACGGCGAGATCCGTCGGATCCACCGACAGGACCGGCAGCCCCGCCAGGAAACCGGGGCGCATGATCCGGTCGTCCACGGGAACGCCGGGTGCGAGGGCCTGCAGGCGCGCGAGGAGGGCCGCGAAATTGCCGGACCTGGCGTGCTGGAGGGCCGACCCCAGACACTGGTAGTTGAGGCGCCCCTCGTAGAGCATGATCCCGGGGAGCCCGTCGTTCCGCTGCACCAGGATGAACGGCTCCCTCGACGAGGTCAGCCGTTCCGACGTGGTCTCCACCTTCTTGGTGATCGCCAGGCCGCTCGTCAACAGGGCCTTGCCCAGGTCCAGCTTCCGCTCCGTGGTCTTGACCAGCTCCGAGGTCTCCATCATGCGGTGGCCCCGCAGGAACGCCGCAATGGAGGCGGCCGGGCAGTCATGTCGCTGGCCCCGCCCATCCACAGCCACGAACGCATCGGGGCCGCAGTCCAGGTTCCGCGCCACCACGCGGTCCTTGTCCCCCTGGATGGAGGCCACCTCGCCGACGAAGGCCGAGAACCCCGCCGCCTCCAGGGCCTCCGCGATCCGGACACCGTCCTGGGTGGCGCGGACCAGCACCCTCGGGGGCGTCCCCGCGAGCAGGCGCGAGGCATCCACCAGGGCAATCCCGGCGAGGTCGGCCGCCCGCCGGAGACCGGCGGGATCCGCAGGAAGGCTTGCGACGGCAACGAACATGGCACCCACCTGCCCTGATCATCACCGCTCCCGGACCGCGGCGCAGCCCTTTCCCCTGGAACACCCGCCCGACCACGGGCCCGGGCATCCCCCGGCAGGCTCGGACCCCGGGATGAGACGCGGGGATGGTGATCCGATGCAATGTGTAATCAGGGTGGCGTTCACCTTGAGAGGACCGCACCGCGCGAGATGACCAGCTTGGTTCGTTTAATGTCCTCAAGATGATCAAGGGGATTCCCTTCCACCACCAGGAGATCCGCCTTGAATCCGGACTTGATCTGTCCGATGGAGGTCGCGATGCCCATCAGTGCCGCGGCATCACTGGTGGCCGCGCGCAGGGCCTCGACCGGTCGTAGCCCCGCCTCCCCAAGACCCACCAGGACCTCCAGCGCACATTCGCCGCGGGTCACCCCGGGAACCCGGTGGTAGATGTCTGAGCCCAGCACGACCCGCACGCCGGCCTTGCGGGCGCGCCTGATCGTGTCGCCCATCGACGCCAGCCACTTCACATCTTCGGCGGCTTCGGCCTTGGCCGCTTCCCCTGTGAGTCCCTGGGCATCGACGAACAGCGCCTGCGCCAGCCTGCGCGATGCGATCGTCGGGACATAAGTGATGCCCTTGGCGGCCATCAGGCGAATGGCCTCGTCAGGGACCCCCTGGGTACCGTGTTCTACCGAGTCCACACCGCATTCGGTGGCCAGAAGGACCTCCACCTCGCTAGTCGCATGGGCGGCCACCTTGCGTTTCAGCCGATGGGCCTCGGCCACGATGGCCCGAAGGTCCTCCACCGCAAAGGTCGGGTCGAGGATCACTTTGATCAGGTCCGCGCCATCGGCAACCGCATGACGGACGGCTCGCACGGCAGAGGCGGCATCATCGATGACCGCGTATTCCTCGGCCGCCAGCGACTTGTGTTCCGGGGCCAAGTGGGCGAACTGCCCGCGCGGCCCGGAGATCGCCCGGGTCGAAACCTGCATGGACGGTCCCTGGACCCATCCGTCCCTGATGGCATCGCGCAGGGCGATGTCCCCACCGTTCCCACATTGCCGACATCCCTGACC
>JAJYBX010000136.1 GCA_021778785.1 Acidobacteriota bacterium | reverse complement strand
AGGAAGGCATGACGGGGTGGTACGCGAGGAACCCCGGCGCCGTCTCGCCGGCCTCGTTCAAGATGGCCTTCCTCGACAAGGATGTCCCCACGGTCATCCTCGATCTGCGCCCTCCCGGCGAAGCGGTGAAGGGCTTCATCAGGGGCACGGTCTCCGTGGGGCCCGGGGGCATGAAGCATCTCTTCACGCACGATTTCCCCGCCGCCCAGCTCCGGCCTCCGATCCTGGTGGTGGATGGCGAGGGGGGCGAAGCCGCCAGGGCCGCAGCCCTGGAGCTGGTCCATGCCGGCTACACCCATGTGAACGTCCTCACGGGGGGATTCCAGGCCTGGCAGGCGGCCTCGCTGCCCGTGGACACGGGCCTCCCGGCGACGGTGGTGGCCTGGGCCCCGCGGCTCCCGGCCGGCGCCCTCCCGCCGGATGAATTCACCCGCATCGCCAGCCTGGCGCCGGAGGCGCGGAAGGACATCCTCATCCTCGACGTGCGCCATCGCCTCGACGCCAAGGGCGGCATGATCAAGGGCGCCCTCAACCTTCCGCTGGAGGAGCTTGAAGCCCGCCTGCCCGAACTCCCGAAGGACCGCCGGATCCTCATCCACTGCGGCAATGGCGGCCGGGCCGCGTCGGCCTACCGGATGCTCAAGGACAGGGGCTTCCACGCCGCCTACCTCAACGCCGAGATCACCATCATCGACACCGGCGAATTCGTCCTCGATTGATCCGGCAGGATCGCACCGGGGCCCTCACGCCCGGAGCCGCGCTCAGGGTCGCCCGCCCCCCGGGGGAGTCCCCGCAGGGAGGGTGGGAGCGGCTTCGGCGGCGGGCTTCCGCAGCGCCTTCCACCGGCTGCGCTTCGCCGGGTCGGCCAGTCCCCCGGCGTGGCAGGTCTGGCAGGAGGCGAGGCGGGGATCGGGGCTCCGCCAGTAGGCGCGGGTCTCGCCTCCGGTTTCGGCCTTCCAGTCGGCGGGCACCCGGGCCCAGTAGAAGGTGAACCGCGGCTGGCCGTCCTTCTCCTCCAGGGCGTAGAGGGGCCCCGGATCCGCGCCCGGGCGGCCCCAGCGATCCGCCACCGTGGTCATCACCACCAGGGCCCCCGGGGGCAGGGGCCCGCCGGCGCGGTAGGCGTCCACGGCCCCCTCGCTCACCCACACCCGGATCCAGCGGCCGCCGTGGGCCGGGGACTTCACGGGTTCCGCCTGCATGGGCACGAGGGCGGCGTAGTCCAGGGCCCGCACGGGGACCTGGGCCTCGGGATCCGGCGGAGGCGGCGCCGCCACGGCCTTCTGAGCAGGGGCCGGCGCCTGCCGGAGGACGGCGGGATGGACCAGGCCGTGTCCCGTGCGCCCGGTATACAGGGCGATGACAGCCCAGAGGAGTCCGAACAAGAGGGGCAGGAAGCCGAAACCCTGGTGCTCCTTCCGGGAACGGTGCATGGCCCAGAGGGCGAGGATGGCCACAGGCAGCCCCACCACGGCCCAGAGGGTGTGCCGGGCGAGCTCGGGCGGCACGCCCGCGCCGGTGAAGGGCAGCAGCCGTCCCGGCGGCAGGAGGCCCAGGGCGCGGGCGTTGGCCCAGCCGCTCACGAGGGAGGCGAGGAGCCCCAGGAACCCCGCCCAGCCCAGGTAGCGGCAGGCGACCCACCAGGGCCGGATGCCGCGCCCGGGGCGCAGCGCCGCGATGAGCGCGATGGGCAGCAGCAGCCCGGCCGCCACGGGCAGGTGGGCCATCAGGGCGTGTTTCGTGGCGATCCATTCCATGGGGACGGGACCTCGCTCGGGGGCAGTGGCTTCCGCAGTCTGCCATCCCCCCGCGGGCTTGTGGATCGAAATTCCTGTCACAATCCCAGCCATGAAACAGAACCTCCTCCAGCAGGTCCAGGCCGCCATCGACCTCAAGCGGGGCTTCTTCGACACCGAGCTGGACCACATCCTCCGCCAGGCCGACGACATGGCCGAGCGGCTCCGCCGGGGCTGCCGGATCCTCGTCTGCGGCAACGGCGGCAGCGCCGCGGACGCCCAGCACCTGGCGGCCGAGCTGAGCGGGCGCTACCTCAAGGAGCGCCGGGCCCTGGCCGGCATCGCCCTCACCACGGACACCTCCGCCCTCACCGCCATCGGCAATGACTACGGCTTCGACCAGGTCTTCTCCCGCCAGGTGGAGGCCCTGGGCCGTCCCGGCGACCTGCTGATCGGCATCTCCACCTCCGGCAACAGCCCCAACGTGATCCGCGCCGTGGAATCCGCCAGGGACCTGGGGATGCGGACCCTCGGCCTGCTGGGCCGCGACGGCGGCAGGCTGAAGGAGCTGGTGGACGACGCCCTCGTGGTCCCCTCCCCCGTCACCGCGCGCATCCAGGAGGTCCACCAGATGGTCTACCACTTCTGGTGCGAGGCCCTGGATGCCCACTTCTGAGGGCCGTCCGTGACCCTGGCCTCCGGCCTGCTCGCCCTGGCGCTGCTGCTCCCGCAGAAGCCGCCGCCGCAACGGCCGATGTACCAGTGGCGCGATGCCGGCGGGCAGGTCCACGTCACGAACACCCCGCCGCCGCCGGGCGCCGAGCCGGTGGTGGAGCCCCCGCCTCCGCCCGCGGTGGAGCCCGGCCATCCCGAGCCCCCCTTCCGGCCGAAGGCCAACCGGTCGGACCAGCTCAAGGGTGAGCTGTCGCCGACCCAGAAGGCGGCCTGGCGCGCCCTGGAGGAGCACCTGACCAAGGCCAGGGGCCGCAACGACCGGCGCACGGTCGAGGCGGTGACCGATTCCCTCATCGATGACTGCCTGTGGGGCAGTGGCCTCTGGGCCGTGCCCCTCCTGCCCGTCCTGTCCCTGGCGCTCATGGGCCTCCTGGGCTGGTGGCTGGCCCTGGGCCTGGGGGCCGGCACCCGCATCCCCATCCTGGCGGGCTTCGTCCTCCTGGGACTGGCCTTCGGCCAGCTGCTGCTGGCCTCCTTCCTCTACCACCCGCAGGCCCTCCGCCTGCGGCAGAACATGGAACTGCTCGAACTCCACTCGGGCGGGAAGGAACTCCGGCCGGCGAACCAGGCCCGCCTCGTGGAGCGCTACCGCGCCCTGGAGGCCGCGGCGGATCCCCTCCAGCCACCCTGGCGCTTCCCCCTCCAGGTGGCGGCCCTGCGACGGGACATGAAGCAGGTGATGGTTGATCCCTGATCCCTCCGGGCCGCTGGGGGGGCGCCTAGGGGCCCTCCGCGCCGCCGCTGGACGCGAGACCCTGGGCCTCTACCTGCACATCCCCTTCTGTCTGGACCGCTGCACCTACTGCTCCTTCACCACCACCCGGGACCGGGAGCTGCAGCCCGCCACCGTGGCCCGGCTGCGGCGGGAGATCCGGGCCTGGGGCGCCGCCCTGGGCCGGCCCGCCGCGGACACCCTCTACCTGGGCGGCGGCACGCCCTCCCTGCTCTCGCCCATCGAATTGGCCGACCTCACCGCGGACCTGCGCGGGGCCTTCGACCTGGACCCGCTCGAGGAGGCCACCCTGGAGGCCAATCCCGGCACCGTGGACCTGGCCTGGCTGGCGGCGGCCCGCACCCTGGGCTGGGACCGCATCAGCCTCGGCGTGCAGGCCCTCGACGATGGCCTCCTGGCGCGGCTGGGGCGCATCCACGGCGCCGCCCAGGCCCTGGAGGCCCTGGCGCTGGCCGAGCGGGCGGGCTTCCGGCGGCGCAGCGCGGATCTCATGGTGGGCATCCCCGGACAGTCCCTGTCCAAGGTGATCGAGGATGCCCGCGCCCTCGCCGCCACTGGGATCGAGCACCTGAGCATCTACCTCCTGGACCTGGACAAGGCCTGCCCCCTGAAGGCGGAGGTGGAGGCCGGGCGCCTCGCCCTGCCCACGGAGGACGAGGTCGCGGACGTCTTCGAGGCCCTCCAGGCGGAGCTCCCGCGCCTGGGCCTGGCGCCCTACGAGATCAGCAACTACGCGCGCCCCGGTGCCGAGAGCCGCCACAACAGCCGCTACTGGGAACGGCGGCCGTACCTGGGCCTCGGGCCCAGCGCCGCCTCGCAGATGGGGGACCTGCGCTGGACCGAATCCGGCGTCATCCCCGCCTGGATCGAGGATCGGGGCACCCCGGAGATCCAGGAACTGGACCCGGCGGAGGCCCTGGCCGAGATCCCCCTCCTGGGCCTGCGCCTCCACCGGGGCGTGGACTGGGGCGATCTGCGGAACCGCGCCGGGGCCCTGAACCTGCGCCCCCTCGCCGAGGCCTGGGAGGCCCGGCTGCGTGGCCTGGAGAAGGAGGGGCTCACGGTGTGGGAGGGCGACCGCGTGCGCCTCAGCCCCCGCGGCATGCTGGTGAGCAACGGCATCCTGGAGATGTTCGTGTAGCCTCGGAAGGAAATGGCTGTTCCGGAGCCCCGCATGCCCTACGCCGGCGAAAGCGCCGCCCTCCTCACCTCCGCCTGCTGGGCCCTGAACTCCGTCTGCTTCACCCTGGCCGGACGCCGGGTGGGCTCGACGTCCGTGAACCTGGTGCGCCTGCTCATGGCCTGGGCGCTGCTGGCGATCCTCCACCTGGCCGTCTTCGGCAGCCTGTTCCCGATCCATGCTGGCCACGCGCGGATCGGCTGGCTCGGCGCCTCGGGCCTCATCGGCTTCGCGCTGGGCGACGCGGTGCTCTTCGAGGCCTTCCTGCTCATCGGCGCGCGGCTCGCCATGCTGCTGATGACCCTCTCGCCCGTCTTCAGCGCCCTCCTGGCCTGGGTCTGGCTGAAGCAGGACCTGGGCCCCCTCAAGCTGCTGGCCATGGCCGTGACCCTGGCGGGCATCGCCTGGGTGGTGTGGGGCGACGGCGACCGGGAGCCCCATCCCCATCGGGTGCGGGGCGTCCTCCTGGGCGTCGGCGGCGCCCTGGGCCAGTCCGTGGGCCTGCTCTTCAGCCTCTATGGCCTGTCCGGCGGCTATTCGCCCCTCTCCGCCAACCTCATCCGGGTGAGCGCGGGGCTGCTGGCCCTCCTGGCCTACATCGCGGTCCGGCGGCGCCTCGGCCCCTCCCTGGAGGGCCTCCGGGACCGCCCCGCCGCGGGCCTCATCGCCCTGGGCGCCGCCACGGGCCCTGTGCTGGGCGTGATCCTCTCCCTCGTGGCCATCGCCCGGGCCCCCATGGGCGTGGCGGCCACCCTGATGTCGCTCGCCCCTGTGTTCCTCCTGCCCGTGGCCCACTGGGGCTTCAAGGAGAAGGTGGGCGTCCATGCCATCCTGGGCACGGCCCTGGCCCTGGCTGGCGCCGCCGCCCTGTTCTTCGTGTGATGGAGGCTCCCGCATGACCCTTCGCAAGGATCCCGTCAGCTGGCTCTACCCGGCCCTCGAGCCGTACCGGACCCATCGCCTGAAGGTGTCGGATCTGCACGAGATCCATGTCGAGGAGAGCGGGAACCCGGAGGGGCGGCCCGTGGTCTTCCTCCACGGCGGGCCCGGGGGCGGCACCAGTCCCAAGCACCGGCGCTACTTCGACCCGGAGCGCTACCGCATCGTCCTCTTCGACCAGCGGGGCTGCGGCCAGAGCACGCCCTACGCCGAGGTGCGCGAGAACACCACCTGGGACCTGGTGGCCGACATGGAGCGCATCCGCGAGCACCTGGGGATCCACCGCTGGATGGTCTTCGGCGGCTCCTGGGGCGCCACCCTGGGGCTGGCCTACGCGGAGAAGCACCGCGAGCGGGTGACGGAACTCATCCTCCGGGGCGTGTTCCTCCTGCGGCAGCGCGAGGTGGATTGGCTCTACCAGGAGGGCGCCAGCCGGATCTTCCCGGACGCCTGGGAACCCTACCGGGACGCCATCCCCGACGCCGAGCGCGGCGACTTCCTGCGGGCCTACGCCAAGCGCCTCCTCAGCGGGGACCCGGCCGTGAACCTGCCCGCCGCCAAGGCCTGGAGCATCTGGGAGGGCGCCACCAGCAAGCTCATCCCCGACCCCGACTTCATCGCCTCCTATGGCGACGAGGCCACCACCCTGGCCTTCGCCCGCATCGAGTGCCACTACTTCCTGAACCGGGGCTGGCTGGATGAGGCCCAGC
>JAJYBX010000135.1 GCA_021778785.1 Acidobacteriota bacterium | reverse complement strand
CATGTATTAAAGGCTGGTTCCAGCCTTCAGGGAAAGGGCCCGCTTCGGCGGGCCCTTTTCTCTGGCCGCAGGTTGGCCGCGTCCACTGAGGGGGCTTCTCTCGGGGTTGTGACGGTTTTCTCCTTCGCCCTTGAGGTAGTCTGGTCTCCCCTAACCCGGAGTCTTCCATGAAGAACCTGCTCGTCTCCCTCTCCCTCCTTGCGTTCGCCTCCGTGGCGTTTGCCCAGGACGCGCCCAAGGACTGCCCGAAGAAGGCCGCCTGCGCCCAGAATTGCAAGAACTGCCCCAAGGCCGACAAGGCCGCCTGCAAGGGCCAGAAGGATTGCCCGAAGAAGGCCGAGTGCCCGAAGGCCAAGAAGGGTTGATGCCGGTTTTGGTCCAAAAATAGAGCGCGTCTCAGACGCATGTTTTCGTTCATAAAACCCACCAATAGGTGGGTTGTTTTTTGAATACCAATGGGTTGACTATGCCGCGCATGGGGAGGATGCTTCCCTCGGATTGACCCGAAAGCCTTCGGGGTCCGTTGATGGAAGCAGGGGAACCCATGAGCGTGGGCCTTCTCTTCGACACCACGCGCTGCATCGGATGCGGCGCCTGCAGCTCCGCGTGCAAGGAGCAGAACAAGCTGCCGGGACCGGTAGAGGAGGTGACGACGGCCTACACCTGGACGACGGTGCAGCCGCGCGAGGGCGTGAACGTCCGGAAGCTCTGCATGCACTGCGCGGTTCCGACCTGCGTGTCGGTCTGCCCCGTGGGCGCGCTCCAGAAGACCCCCGAGGGGCCGGTGGTCTATGACGGCGAGAAGTGCATGGGCTGCCGCTACTGCATCATGGCCTGCCCCTTCGACGTCCCGAAGTACCAGTGGGACCGTCCCGTGCCCGTGGTGGGGAAGTGCATCCTCTGCGCCGGCCGGGTGAAGGAGGGGAAGCCCACGGCCTGCGCCGAGGCCTGCCCTGTGGAGGCCACGATCTTCGGGAAGCGGGAGGATCTCATCTGGGAGGCCCGGACGCGCATCCGGAAGGAACCGGACAAGTACCTGAACCACGTCTATGGCCTCTCGGAGGCCGGCGGGACCTCCGTGCTGATGGTGTCCGGCGTGCCCTTCGAGAAGCTGGGGCTCAAGGCCGACCTCCCCAACGAGCCGCCGGCCATGAAGACCTGGCAGGTGCTCTCCAACATCCCCGACTTCGTGGGGGTCTGGGCCGTCTTCCTCTACGGCGTCCACTGGATCACGGCGCGGCGCGAGGACGTGGCGAAGGTCGAGAACCACGGCAACGGCCGCAGCAGCAAGGAGGACCGGTCATGAACACGCCCCTCGCGCTTGAACAGCGGCGGTTCCGCCCCGGCTTCTGGACGGCGGTGTTCGGGATCCTCTTCGTGGCGTTCTGCGGGGTGACGTTCCTGCGCTTCTCCAAGGGGCTCGGGGCCGTGACGCACCTCAGCGACCAGTTCCCCTGGGGCCTCTGGATCGGCTTCGACCTCCTGTGCGGCGTGGGCCTGGCGGCCGGGGCCTTCACGCTCACGGCCATCGTCCACCTGTTCAACCTCAAGCGCTTCGAGCCCATCGTGCGGCCCACCATCCTCACGGGATTCCTGGGCTACGCCTTCGTGATCCTCGCGCTCCTCTTCGATCTGGGGCAGCCCTGGCGCATCTGGCACGCGATCATCTACTGGAATCCCCACTCGGTCATGTTCGAGGTGGCCTGGTGCGTGATGCTCTACACCACGGTCCTGGCGGTGGAGTTCTCGCCGGTGGTCTTCGAGCGGTTCGGCTGGCATGCCCCGGCGCGCTTCATCCACGGGCTGATCACGCCCCTGGTGATCCTGGGGGTCATCCTCTCCACCCTGCACCAGTCGTCGCTGGGCTCCCTCTACCTGATCGTGCCGACGAAGCTCCACCCGCTCTGGTACTCCCCGATGCTTCCGCTCCATTTCTTCATCTCGGCCATCGGCGCCGGCATCGGCATGGTGATCCTGGAATCCCACCTCAGCCGTCGCGCCTTCCACCGGCACCTGGAGATGGACCTGCTGGAACCCCTGGCCCGCGGCATGGTCGTGGCCCTTGGGATCTACGGCCTCCTCCGCCTGGAGGCGATCCACCGGAACGGCTCCTTCGCCTCGATCCTCGCGTTCGGCTACGAAGGCCGCATGTTCCTGCTGGAGTTCACCATCGGCGTCATCCTGCCGGTGGCCCTCATGTCCTTCCGCCGCCTGCGCACCCACCCCGACTGGCTGGTGGGAAGCGCTTTCCTGGCGGTGCTCGGCTTCGTGGCGAACCGGCTGAATGTGAGCATCACGGGGATGGAACGCGCCGCGGGCGTGCGCTACATCCCGTCGGCCATGGAGATCATCGTGTCCCTGGGCCTGGTGGCCATCGGCATGGCCGTCTTCGCCTTCGCCGTGCGCACGTTCCACATCTTCCCTGAAGGGGCCGTCCAGCCCGCGCCCCGGCCCCCCGGCAGGTCCTAGGAGCCACGTCATGCGGACTCGCATCGGCACACGCCTGATCCTGGGGGCCGGCCTCTCCACGGCCCTTGTCATCGGGATCATGGCGGTGGTGATCGTGCGGGACCACACAGCCCAGCTCCTCTTCGAACGCACCCGCAGCGCCAACCAGCTGAGCGAGACCATCAAGAGCAGCACCCATTTCGACATGCTGGAGAACCACCGGGAGAACCTCTACGAGCAGATCCGCGCCATCGGAGGCCTGGAGCGGGAGGGCATCCGCAAGGTCCGGGTCTTCAACAAGGAGGGGCGCATCATGTTCTCCTCCGATCGCGCGGAGATCGGCACCAGCCTGGATCCGAAAGGTGAGGCCTGCTATGCCTGCCATGTCGAGGGGAAGCCCCTGGAGCGCCTGGACATCCACCAGCGGGCCAGGATCTTCAGGGGCCGGGATGGCGCCCGGATGCTGGGGATCATCAACCCCATCCCCAACGAACCCTCCTGCTCCACGGCGGACTGCCACGCCCACAGCCCGCGCCAGAGCCTCCTGGGGGTGCTCGACGTGAACGTCTCCCTGGCGGAGGTGGACCGGGAGATCGCCCACAGCCGGGCGGTGATGGCGGGAGCGGCCCTGGCCGCCATCCTGGCCGGGAGCGCCATCCTCTGGTGGCTCAACCGGCGCCTGGTGGTGCGCCCCGTGGCCGCCCTGGTGGCGGGCACCCGCCGGGTGGGGGAGGGGGACCTCGCGACCCCCATTCCGTTCGTGGGGCGCCACGAGCTGGGGGAATTGGCGAAGGCCTTCAACACCATGGTCGAGCGTCTCTCGGAGACCCAACGGCAGCTGGCCCTGGCGGACAAGCTGGCCTCCGTGGGTCGGCTGGCGGCGGGGATCGCCCACGAGATCAACAATCCCCTCACGGGGGTGCTCAGCTACGCCTCCCTCCTCCGCAAGCGGTTCGACGCGGACAAGGCCGCGGCGGAGGACCTGGACGTGATCGTCCGCGAGACCGTGCGCTGCCGCGGCATCATCAAGGGCCTGCTGGATTTCTCGCGGCCCGCCCAGCCCATGCGGAAGCCCACGGACCTGAACGAGGTCGCCCGACGGGCGGTGGCGGTGGTGATGTCCCAGCTGAGCCTCCGGCACGTGAGCCTCTCCCTGGATCTGGCCGCGGACCTGCCCGCGGCGCATGCGGATGCCAACCAGATCCAGCAGGTCGTGGTGAACCTCCTCCTGAACGCCGCGGACGCCATCGGGGAGGAAGGCGGCACCATCGCCGTCTCCACGCGGACGGCCACGATGCCGGCTGCGCTCGAGATCGATCCGGAATCGGCCCCATCCGATGACGGAGAACCGGTTCCCGCCGTCGAACTGACGGTCGCCGACGATGGCTGCGGCATCGTGCCGGAGGACCTGCCCCACCTCTTCGAACCCTTCTTCTCCACCAAGGGCAACCGCGGGACGGGCCTCGGCCTCGCGGTGACCTGGGGACTGGTGGAGGCCCACGGCGGGCGCATCGATGTGCAAAGCCAGCCGGGCCGCGGCGCGCGGTTCACGGTCCGCATCCCCCTGGCCTCCGGATCCCAGCTCCCCCGGACAGATTCCCATCCATCCACCTAAGGAGGTCCCATGACCGCCCTTCTCATCCTTCTGATGTTCCTCGCCTTCGTCGGCATCGATCTGCTGGTGCGGACGACGCTCCGGCGTCTGCGGGAGAAACGGGAACGCCTCGCCCGCGAGGAGGTGCTGAAGACCTCCATCCGTCTCGACTTCACCCACGAAGCGAAGAGCCTCAAGCGCGTGGAGGTCCCGAACCCCAAGGCCCGCATCCTGGCGGTGGACGACGAGGCGGTGGTGCTGGATTCCTTCCGCCGGATCCTGGTGCTGGAGGGCTACAACGTGGACACCGTCGAGACCGGACCGGAGGCCCTGGGCCTCGTCCAGCGGCGCGACTACGACTTCGTGTTCACCGACCTGAAGATGCCCAACATGGATGGGGTGGAGGTGGTGAAGGCCGTCAGGCATCTCCGGCCCGACGTGGATGTGGTCGTCATCACGGGCTACGGCAGCATCGAGACCGCGGTCCAGACCCTGCAGCACGGCGCCTGCGAATACGTGCAGAAGCCCTTCACCGCCGACGAGCTGGCCGAATTCGCCCGGAAGCTGCTGGTGAAGCGGGAGGCCCGCCTGGAGGCCCAGCGGCAGCCCACCGTGCGCGTGGTGGCTCCCGAGATGGCCGAGGTCATGCCGGCCACCGAGTACTGCGTGCCCGGCGGAGCGTTCCTCTCCCCGGGCCACGCCTGGGTCCGGATCGAGCCCGAGGGCCAGGTCCGCGTGGGGATCGACGACTTCATCCGCAAGGCTCTGGGAAGCATCTCGGCCATTGAGCTGCCGGCCCGGGGCACCCAGGTGAAGGCCGGGGATCCCCTCGTGACGCTGAAGGGCACGGCCGGCTCCGTCCACCTCGCCGCCCCCCTCAGCGGCAAGGTCACCCATGACAACGCCGGCCTGCGGGCCACGCCTGAGGCGGTGGTGGAGAGCCCCTACGACCGCGGCTGGCTCTGCCTGCTGGAACCGGGCGACCTGGCCGGGGAGCTGCCCTCCCTCAGGATCGGCCAGCCCGCCGTGGCCTGGTACCAGGAGGAGATCGCCCGCCTGCGGAAGGCCCAAGCCCAGGTGGCCGGGACGGCCCCCCTCGACTGGGCCGCCTTCGAGCAGTCCTTCCTGGTCCAGGGCGAGCACGCTCACGCCTGACAGGATCGCGCGGGGGCTGGGGACGCCTCAGCCCCCGTAGCTTTCCCCTGCGTGGTAGCTGGATCGCACCAGGGGCGCGGATTCCACCTTCCGGAAGCCCATCTCCAGGCCCCTCGCCCGGTACATCTCGAACTCCGCCGGCTCCACGAAGCGATGCAGGGGCAGGTGCAGCTCCGAGGGCGGCAGGTACTGGCCGAGGGTGGCGATGTCCACGCGGCTGCGGCGCCAGTCCGCCATCAGCTCCAGCACCTGCTCCGGCGTCTCGCCCAGGCCCACCATGATCCCGCTCTTCACGCGCATGGCCGGAGCGTGGAGGTCCCGCCAGTCCGCGGCGCGGCGCAACACCTCGAGGCTCTGCCGGTAGTCGGCATCGGGACGGACGCGCCGGTAGAGGTGGGGCACCGTCTCCACGTTGTGGTTCAGGACCTCGGGCCGGGCCTCCAGCACGGTGCGCAGGGCCGCCTCGTCCCCGCGGAAATCCGGGATGAGCACCTCTACGCCACAGGCGGGGGACAGGGTGCGGATCCAGCGGATGGTGGCGGCGAAGTGGGCCGAGCCGCCATCGGGCAGATCGTCCCGGTTCACGGAGGTGACCACGGCGAATCTCAGGCCCAGGCGCGCCACGGCCTCGGCCACCCGCTGGGGTTCGTCCGGGTCGAGTTCCCCCGGCCGGCCCTTGCCCACGTTGCAGAACCCGCAGTGCCGGGTGCAGATCTCGCCCATGAGCATGAACGTGGCCGTGCGGTGGACACCCCAGCACTCGTGGAGGTTGGGGCAGCGGGCCTCCTCGCAGACCGTCACCAGCCGCTGTTCCCGGATCAGGCTCTCCACCTCGGCCACCACCTCGGGAGCGGGCA
>JAJYBX010000134.1 GCA_021778785.1 Acidobacteriota bacterium | reverse complement strand
CTGGAACCGTTTCAGGGAGGCATGCCGAGGGGCCCGGTGGGCAAAAGGATCCAGGCCGTTTTCCACGTTCTGCTTGATCTTGCGGGCCTCCTCCCGGGCCGAATCGGCAATCCAGGGGTCGCGGAATGTTCCGATCCGCAGCCACCGGGCCTTGTTGCCTTTCATGGCGATGCGAATCCCGAAGACCTTGCTTCCCGAGTAGTAGACCTTCACCCCGAACCCGGTGGCCTTCTTGTCGAAGTAGAAGCGGGCTTTCTCCTCTTTGCCGGGGCGGGGCAGGCGCTCCACGAAGGTCTCGGTGATGCTGTAGGTCTTCATCGGGTACCTCTTCCGTGGAGTTCGACCGTGTCCGAGGTTCCGGAGGGCCGATCTGGGGTACAGTCTAGGGGTACAGTTTGAGCATTGAAACAACTGCATTCTGTCATCGGACCTTTTTCTCATCGGCGTGCGACCGAGTAGAGTTAAGTCCTTTTTTCTGAATCAATATACGTGCTTTAAAAGCCATTGCACGACGTTCTAATGGGCAGACTGCAAATCTGCCATTCATCGGTTCGATTCCGATCGGCGCCTCCAGACCAGAAGCCCCCGCAAGGGGGCTTCTCCGCGCCGGTCGGGATCGAAGTCCCCGGTGGCCTGGTCAGGCACTCGGATTGAAGCTCTCGGGCATCTGCACGGCCACCACTTCTCCACGGACCGTGGCCACGCCTCCGGCGGAGACCGTGGCCTCCACGATCACCCGTCGGCCCTTGATCTCCTTCACCCGGCCGCGGATCTCCAGCTCCGCGTCGAGGGGCGTGGGGCGCAGGTAGTCCACGTGCAGGGAGGCCGTCACGAAACGGAAGGCCGGCAGGCTGTCCATGGGACGCCCCTCCTGGCGGTACATGGCTGCCGCGGCTGTTCCTGTGCCGTGGCAGTCCACCAGGGAGGCGAGCAGTCCACCGTAGACGAAGCCCGGGATGGCCGTGTGCTCCGGCCGCGGCCGGAAGCGCGTCACGGTTTCCTCGCCCTCCCAGCGGGTCTGGATCCGCAGCCCCCGTTCGTTCAGCCGTCCGCAGCCGTAGCAGTGGGCGACGTTCTCGGGATAGAAGTCCTGGAAGGCGGGTTCGGGCATGGGTCCTCCGGAAGCATCGGGACGGGCAGCAGGATCAGGCCTTCCGGTGGCTTGCCGCGGTCCCCAGGATGGTCCCGAGGATCACAGACCAGAGGGCGGCGAGGCCCACCTGGAAATCCACGGGCAGGCTGAAGGTGAGCGTGTGGGCGGGAACCCAGAACCAGAGGAGGGTCCAGAGGGCCGGCCCCATGCCCTCGAACCCCCGGCGGCGCAGGATGAGGTTGTCCTCGAGGCGGTGGAACAGCATCATCTGCGGGCCGAAGAAGAGGTTCGTGAGGGCGGACAGGGCGAAGGCCAGACCCACCCCCGAGCCCAGGAAGGCCGGCAGCATGCGGTGGTCCAGCAGGGCGAGGGTGAAGCCACGCATGCCCACGAATCCCGCCTTGATGACAAGGCCCAGCAGGGCCCAGGCGGCGACCTTGGCCAGGAGCTCGGGGAGGGTGCAGGGCAGGGCCGGGCGGCGGGCCCGGAGCCCCGCGGCGAGCAGTTCGCCCAGGGTGCCCAGCAGCCCGAACTGGAGCGCGGCGGAGAGGAGGGGGTGGGCCTGGACCCAGAGGCGGTAGGCGAGCATCCCGGAAGGCTAGCCGGGAGATCAGGCGGCGCGGGTCACAGCCTTCATGGGCGCGAATCGATCCAGCCGCCGCCCAGCACTTCGTCCTCCCGGTAGAAGACCACCGCCTGGCCGGGCGCCAGGGCCCGCTGCGGCTCCGCGAAGGCCACCTTGGCCCGGCCGTCCGCCAGGGGGATGACCAGGGCCTCGGCTTCGGGACTGCGGCTCCGGACCTTGGCGCCGCAGGCCAGGGGCCCCCGGGGCGGTGCTCCCACCCAACTGAGTTCCCGGGCCACCAGGTCCCGGCCCAACAGGTCCGCCTCGCCCCCGACCCAGACGGTGTTGGTGTCCCGGGCGACCCGGACCACGTAGAGGGATTCCGCGGAGGCCACCCCCAGTCCCCGGCGCTGGCCCACGGTGTAGCGCCAGTAGCCGCGATGCCGGCCCAGAAGCCGGCCATCCAGGTGGCGGATGTCCCCGCCGCCCACGCCCGGGTCCCGGCCCTCGGCCTCCAGGAAGGCGTCATAGCGGTCCTGGGTGACGAAGCAGATCTCCTGGCTTTCAGGCTTTTCCGCGAGATGCAGCCCCAGTTCGGCCCCCAGGGCGCGGACTTCGGTTTTCGTGAACTCCGACAGGGGGAAGAGTGTCCTGGCCAGGGTCCGCTGGGTGTGGTGGAAGAGGAAGTAGCTCTGGTCCTTGGCAGGGTCTCCGGCTTTGCGTAGATGCCAGCCGGATTCATCCCGGGTGATGCCCGCGTAGTGGCCGGTGGCCACGAACGGGGCGCCCAGTTCATCGGCCCGCTCCACCAGGGATGTGAATTTGAGGTGTTGGTTGCAACGAATGCAGGGGCTGGGAGTTTCCCCATCGAGGTACCCCTGGATGAAGCCCTCGATGACCGTCTCCCGGAAACGGGTCTCGAAATCCATCACATAGTGGGGGAACCCCAGTTCAAAGGCCACTCGCCGGGCATCCTGGAAATCATCCAGGGTGCAACATTTCCCATCGGAAGCTCCATCGGCCTTCTTGTCGAAGAGCTGCATGGAAAGGCCGATGACCTCATGCCCCGCCCGGTGCAGGAGCGCGGCCATCACGGAGCTGTCCACACCGCCGGACATGGCGGCCAGGATCCGATCCCCGGGGCGGAGGGTGGGATGGGCCCGCAGACCGGTCAGGGCCTTTTCCATCAAGGGGCTGGTCATGGACGCCCTTCTCCACCACGGGAGGGCCCCAAGCGGGCAAGGCGACGGAGGGAGGAGGGCATCAGGTCCTCAACTGGCGGAGGCGGAGGAGGGAGACGCTGAGCAGCAGCAGCAGCGGCGCCAGGACCCCCCAGGTGGCCGGGATCTCCGAGGCCTTGGCCGCGCCTCCGAAGAGGGCCTGGAGTCCGAGAAACAGGAGGCCGGCCACGAGGCCCGCGCCGAGGGCCTGACCGCGGCCCTGACGGGGGCCCGGGAAGGCGTAGGAGAGCATGGCCAGCACCAGACAGGGGCCCGCCAGCCAGCCCAGGATGCGGCTCCAGAGCATGTAGGCGCGCTCCGGATCGGGGGCCCAGCGCTGCCAGTGGAACAGGTCGTAGGTGGAGGCCTCCTCCGCCGAAGCCGTGTTTCGCAGGGAGCGCTCCGGGAAGAGCTGCTCGGCGGGAGGGCCCTGGACCATGTGCAGCCCTCCCCAGGCCAGAGCCTGGGAGTAGGTGTCCCCCATGCGCCAACCGAGGAGGAGCGGTGCCTCGCCCGGGGCCTTCAGGGGGAATCCCCAGCGCTGCTCGCCCTGCAGGTTCCAGAGCACGCCTGTGGATCCGAGATACAGCCATGGGCGGGTGGTTGATACATTGTCGGACCGCTTCAGGATTTCCTTGTAAAGCCTGTTTGCACGGCCAGTTGCCATGGGTGCGATCCAGGCCTGCAGGAGCAGGGTGAAGGCCGTGACCCCGGCCCAGGCGAACCGACTGCTCCAGAGCCAGCGGACCAGGCTCACCCCGCCCGCCCGGAGGGCAAGCCATTCCCGGCTGAGGGCGCCCTCGGACAGGGCCAGGAGTGAACCCAGCAGAAAGGCCATGGGCAGGGCGATGGCCAGGAAAGGAGGGAGGTTCCAGAGCCAATACTTAATGAATACATAGAAATGGATCTTATTCTTAGATAGATCTCCAGCCAGACTGGCGTATTCCACCAGGAAGTTGAGCAGCAGGAGCGTGCCCATGGCCGAGGCCCAGTTCCGGTACCAGCCCAGGGTGGACCAGTGCCGCAGGATGCCGTGTCGGGTTCCCTTGCCATGAAGCCACCGCTTCAGCCGGGCCTGGTTGGCCAGGCCCCACTGGAGGGCTGGCAGGACTCGGGCGCGCAGGGGGGCCAGCCAAGGTTTCAGGCGGCGGCCGAGACGGCTCGGATGGTGGGGCCGGAGGCGTTGCCGGAGGAGGAGCCAACCCCAGGCAAGGAACGGAAAGGGGACCACAAGGAGGGGGATGGGCGTTTTAAATTTCTCGCCTATCCACATGTTTTCAAAGTACCTCATGCTCAAGTAATAGAGCATGATCATGCCCATGCTCCGGAGGATGGCCCCACCCTTGTAGAAGCGCGGGTGACCGAATCCGAGGCCGATGCCCAGGAGAAGGAGGGCAGCCGAGGCGATGGGAAGGGTGATCCTCCGGCAAAGCTCCATGTCCGCCTGGAGCCGCGTGCCCTTCCAGACCGCCGGGTCCTGGCCGGCCCCCAGGGGGGCCCGACTCAGCCGGATGAGGTTCGGAGTGCTCTCCTCGCGGAGGGGGGTCGGAGCCAGGAGGCGGGTCCCGGAGGGCAGGGCGAAGCGGAAGACCTGCTGCGCCTGATGCAGGTGGATGACGCTCCCCTGGGAGGGGCTGCCCGGGCTGGGGGGTTGGTAGAGCGCCCCGTTCAACCCGTCCAGCCGGAGTTGCAGCCCGGAGGAGCCGTCGGACCCGGTCTCGATGGCATAGGTCATGGAGGCGGCCGTGAGGTGCTGCACCCCCTGGGGGGTGGATTCCATGATGTGGACCTGGCCTTCGGGCGAAACCCAGAAGGCGGAATCCGGGGATCCGGGGGGAAACCAGGGCGGCCCCCCCGGACGGAGGAACCGGGACTTGGCCTCCTCGGCCATCCGCGTCTTGAGGTGCTGCTGAAGCTGGCTGGCAGCAGGCACCAGCAGGTGGGCATTCAGGGTGGCGAGGACGAAGAGGATGGAGGCCAGGATGGTCCAGGGGTGCAGCCAGGTCCGTCGGCCGGCGCCCAGGCCCTGGGCCGCCACCAGCTCCGAGCCCTCCATCATCTGCTGTGTCCCCATCAGGCCCCCGAGGACCGCCGCCATGGGCAGCACCATGCCCAGGATCCACGGGAGCGCGGTGAACAGCAGCGGGATCAGCCACCGCATGGCGGCGCCCTGGGTGAAGATCTCCTTGGAGATGGCCACCACCTCGCTGGCCAGGAGCAGGGCCCCGTAGAAGACGAGGGCCCCCAGCAAAGGCACCGTCCAGCGGCGGAGGATGTAACGGGTCATGACAGAGGGCATCGGAGGGCCTGATTTAGCTTTCGATAATGTATATTATGTAACCTTGAACCCAAGCCGCGAGTCGCCCATCTTCAGCTACAAGACCTTGGCTGCCAGCAGATCGTGGATGTGGAGGAGGCCGCACGGACGGCCTTCCCGCTCCACCATCAGGAAGGTGATCTTCCGGGTCTCCATCTTCGCGGCGGCCTCCACGGCCAAGGCGCCCTCATCGATCTGGACCGGACGGAGGGACATCAGCTCGTTGGCCTTGAGGGCGAGCGGATTTCTGTTCTCCCGTTCGGCGGTTTCCAGTCCACGCCGGAGATCCCCGTCCGTGATGACGCCCAGGAGCCGTCCGCCCTCCATGACACTGGTCATGCCGAAGTGCCCCTCGGTCATGGCCGACAGGATGGTCGTCAGGGGGGCGTCGGGGGCCACCCGGGGCCAGTTCTGGTGCATCAAAGCATTCACCTTGAGCAGTTTCGCGCCAAGACTTCCAGCGGGGTGATAGAGGGCGAAGTTGTCCCGGGTGAAGCCCCGCCGGTCCATGAGCGTGGCCGCCAGGAGGTCGCCCCAGACGAGCTGGAGGGTGGTGCTGGCCATGGGCGCCAGGTCGAGGGGACAGCCTTCGCCCTGGGGCAGTCGATAGAGGAAGCGCCAATTGGCAGCCTGGCCGAGGCCGCTCTCCCCCCGGGAGGTGATGGCCGCCAGCGGGACGCCCATCCGGACCAGGCTCGGAAGGAGCCGCACGACCTCCTCCGATTCCCCGCTGTTGGAGAGCGCCAGTACGGAATCGGCCTCGGTGACCATGCCGAGATCGCCATGGAGGGCCTCGGCGGGATGGAGGTAGAGGCTGGGGCAGCCCGTGGAAGCCAGGGTCGCGGCCACCTTCTGGGCCACGAGCCCGGATTT
>JAJYBX010000133.1 GCA_021778785.1 Acidobacteriota bacterium | reverse complement strand
GAGGCCGACGCCTTCGGCGAGGACGCCCTGGTGGTGCGCGGACTTCCCGACTTCCTGGCGGACCGCGACCCCCAGGCCCTGCTGGAGGACCTGCTGGCCCGGCTGGAGCGGGAGGGCCGCGTGGACCTGGACACCTTCCGCCGCGACCTCAACGCCGAGCTGGCCTG
This sequence comes from Acidobacteriota bacterium, assembly GCA_021778785.1. Classification (GTDB taxonomy): domain Bacteria; phylum Acidobacteriota; class Holophagae; order Holophagales; family Holophagaceae; genus Geothrix. Next base: position 5,913 of record JAJYBX010000133.1, on the reverse strand, counting down.
CCGCGCCGCCATCAAGAAACACCACGCCCTGCCCGCCGACCTCGCCCTGGCCCTCGTCCGCGACCTGCTGGCCTGCCAGGTGCCGAACACCTGCCCCCACGGCCGCCCCATCCTCAAGAAGCTCAGCCTGGGAGACCTGGAGCGGAGCTTCGGACGGCGCGTCTAAGGGGGTCCCCCTCACCTGTGCCGGGGAAGCGGGAGGATGAAGGCATCCGACGGCAGGCCTGCCCTGGGCAAGGGGTCAGATGGCGGGCTCTTTGCGGGCGATCAGCGCGATGGCCGCGGGATAGACGGGAGCCACCATCTCAATCCGCTTGAACCCCGCCTGCAGGGGGTAGGTCCAGATGTCAGCTCCAAACTCCGTATGGACGAGATAGTCGTCTGGACAGGCCTGTTCATTGCCGTGGTAACTCCTAGGCAATCCAGTTCGATTGCGTGTCATCCGGCCCACGATGATGGGGACCGTGAAGCAGAGTGCTCCGCCAGGTCGGAGAACCCGGTGGCATTCGGCTAGGGCACGAACTGGATGCGCGACATGCTCCAAGGTGTCTGAGTGAATGACGATATCGAAGGTATTGGATTCGAAAGGCATATCATGCATATCTACCTCTGGATATGCGCCGAATGTGTATCCATGCAAACTGCGCAAGTATGGACTCAAGTTGCCGGCCTCATTGATCTCCAGAATTTTGAGCGATTGCATGACATCCAGGGAGACAAGATCACGCAGGGGGCAGGTGCTATGGGTGATGATTTGTATCGCCGATGCAAGTGCTATTGATCTGAGATTCGAGTTGCATGTCGTGCATGAGGTCCCTTGCTGGTGGTTGACGTAGACGATCTCGTTTGGTGATAGCTGCCATTCGGAGATGAGTCGTTCCCAGAGGACGGTGCGACTGGTGAATGTTGCTGAACCGCAGACCGTGCAGAGGGCGGCACCCCGGTCCGGAGCATGATCGTTTCCAAGGCTTGAAGTGCTGACGGATGACATGGTTGTTCCCTGGGAAGAAGTGGAGCTCAGATATAGAGGAAACCCTGTTTTGGGATGCGATTTAACTCGATGGATCAGGCTTGAGCATCAGGGTCAGGAGACTAGGACCGATTCACGAAATTCGCGTTGGCGAAATTGCCCGGGATGGGGGACATGTCCTGCATGTCGAAGGGCCTATGGGATGGATCTTCCAAGTGTGGCGGCTGATTGTCAGGAAAACTTGGATTGCATGGGTCGGAGTACGACACCCATGGAATCCGAGCGCTGGATGGCCATGGGTCGCTTTTGATGCAGGTAATAATTGGCCACAAGCTCCCCTGGCCCTGCAGGCGGCGAGTCAGGCGGGAAGGAATCCTTGGTGAACAGAACCTCCCCAGACGCTCCCAGGAAAGATGGCCTCCGAAAGGAAGTGGATTTTCTGCAGACACCTGGGTAACGCCGGGCATTGAATTCGGAAAAGTCGAAGAAGGTTATGTCGAGGCCAAGCCTCCCAGCGATACCTCGCAGGGCGGTTTCCGAAAACCACCAGAGATGGACTGGAGGATTCTCGGTATCCCAGATCGTATCTGTGGCATGCGTCGATTTGTTGGGGGTGGTCAGCAGAAGCGCCCCGTTTGGTCGAAGGAGGGGGATGAGCTCCCGGATGAGGGCTTCCGGGTTCTGGATATGCTCGATGACTTCCGCAAGGACAATGGCGGCAGCTTGGCCCGCTCTTCTCTGGGCTAGATCCTGGGCGCTGATGGCTTCGTAGAAAGGTCCGAATCGGCGCGTGGCCGATTCGACAGCGGTCGCGGAAAGATCGATCCCCCTGGCGTTGAAGCCAGCGCGCCGGAGGGCGAAGGTCAGATAGCCCAGACCGCTGCCGATCTCGAAGATGGGATCCTCTGTTCCAAGCGGGAGTTCCAAGATCGCTGAGCGGAGGAACCAGTAGACATCTTCCTGGTCTGCCAACCATCGAAGAGGATCTTCCTGTGCGGAAATGTCATCCGCATAACCGTGGTACCGCGCATAACCCGGCAATACCGAAGCATTTTGGTAGATTACTTCATAGAGTCCCTGCGGGACCTGCATCGGCAGGGCGAACTGGACGTCGCACCATGGGCATTCGTGAATCGCATAGGTGGTGCCTGCCACGTAACCCGAATAGCCGGAGCTGACTTCCTTCGAAGGCTTCTTGCAGAGACCACACGAGGCCTGCGGTGATGCCTGGGTGGCCTTCTGCGAAGTGACGTGAAAGGTCGTGGCTGTGTCCATCAACTCCCACAGCACCTTCCCCACGCCCTCGACACCGTAGGCGGCGGTGATGAAGGTCCGCCCCTCCCGGGCCTGACTTTCCCAAGCGGGACGGTCCTGCAGCAGGCGGGCTACGGCTGAGGCGAAGGCCTCGGCCTCGTCGGCGACCAGGACGTGGCGGCCGTCCTCGAGGCCCATGCCCTCCGCCCCGATGGACGTGGTGACGACCGGAAGGCCCCGGGAGAGGGCCTCCCCCACCTTGCCCTTCATGCCGGCACCCACCCGGAGCGGCGCCACGGACACCCGGGCCGCGTCGAGGTGGGGGGCCGTGTCCGGGACCCAGCCTTTTACCGAGATGGCCGGAGAGGCGAGGGCCTGGAGCTCCGCAGGCGGATTGGGCCCGACGATGGTCAGGCGCGTGCCGGGAACCAGGGCCCGCACCTTCGGAAGGATGTCGCGGACCAGCCAGAGGGCCGCGTCGATGTTCGGCGTGTGGTTGAAGTTCCCGACGAAGACCAGCCCCTTCCGGGCCTCCCAGCCGGGAGTCTCTTCCACGGGTGGATGGATGTTCGGGATGACGGTGGTGGGCACCGTGAGGCCCGCCTCCCGGAGGACGGTGGCGTCGGCCTCGGTGACGGTCACCACCCTGTCGGCCTGGGCGTAGATCCGAAGCTCACGCTCGCGGGTCCGGGCCGCCCGCTCCAGGGCCGCCGCGTCTCCCGCCAGCTCGGCCTGGCGCGTCTCGCGGAGAAAGTGCACGTCCACGGTGTCCACCACCACGGTCGTGCCGGGAGAGTAACGCCGGATCTCGGGGAGGTATTGCTCGGCGATGTCGTAGAAGGAAAGCCAAGCCAGGTGGCAGGGCCGCTCGCCGAGGATGCGCCCCAGGTCGATCGCGGGGGCGTCGCAGCGGTAGCCCAGCTGGGCCATCTTCTCCGGGTCGGTGGCGTAGACCTTCACGCCGAGGGCCTCCAGCTGGCGCTGGTAGTTTTCCTGGCCCAGGCCGTTCCGTGCGATGTAGGTGATGTCGCACTTGAGGGCGCGGAGGATCAGGATGATGCGGAAGAGCCGCAAGGAGCCTGAGGCCCGGTCGTGGAGGGGGAGGAAGGGATCGACGATGAGGATGTGGGGGGCCGGGCCGCTCTTCGCGGCGCGGGCGGCCAGCCGGCGGCGATCCGCGGTGGCAGGCGGATGTCCCGTCACGGACGGGGGTGGATCCTGGCGGGCGAGCTCCGCGGCCCACTTCGCCACGAACTTCTCCCGGTTGATGGCCTGATAGCGCTTGAAGCCGCTGGAGAGATCCGTGCCGGCCGTGATCCCTTCGAAGTGGAGCACCGTGGAGGACGGGCAGTACATCACCTTGTAGCCGAGGCTCCGGATGCCGAAGCAGAGGTCGGTGTCCTCGTAATAGGCGGGGGCGTAGCGGCGGTCGAATCCACCCAGGCGTTCGAAGATCTCGCGGCGCACCAGGAGGGCCGCACCGGAGCAGTAGTCCACCTCGGCGGGGACCAGGTAGGTGGGCTCGAGGGGATCTGCGAACCGTCCGAAGTTCCACCCGCTGCCGTCCGAGAAGATCAGGCCGCCCGCCTCCTGGAGCCGCCCGTCGGGGTAGACGAGCTGGGCCCCGGCGGCGCCGACCGTGGGATCGCCTTCGGCCATGCCGACCAGCGCCTCCAGCCAGCCCGGCAGCGGGGCCGTGTCGTTGTTGAGGAAGACCAGGTACCGGCCCCGCGCCAGGGCGGCGCCCTGGTTGCAGGCATCCACGAAGCCCCGATTGTCCGGATTGGTGATCAGCCGGACCCGGCCCGTCAAGCCGGCCAGGTAGTCCGGAGTGCCGTCGCTGGAGGCGTTGTCGATGAAGATGAGCTCGTAGAGGCCGTTTGGGGTGCTCTTCCGCAGCTGGTCCACGCACTGCTGGGTGTACTCGACCTTGTTGAACACGGGAATGACCAGGCTGCAGAGGGGGGCGTCCTCCGCCGGAGCCGGCTCGGCGGTGGGCAGGATCTCCGCCTCGCCCGCCAGGACCTTCCGGAGGATCTCCGCCTCGCTCCGGGCGGACATGATCTCGTAGGCCCGGGATTCCAGGGTTGCGCGTGCCGCTGTGTCGGCCACCAGTTCCTGGCAGGCGGCCACGAGCTGCCCATAGGGGACGAACCGGGCGGCCCCCTCCAGACCGGCTTCCAGGTCGGTCTCAGGCCTGCACTCGGCCACCACGGCCTTCCGGTTCGCCCACAGGTAGGACAGGCGCACCATCTCGAGGATGCTGCTCTCGTAGAAATGGAGGTTCAGCACCACCTTGGTCCGGGAGATGAGCGCGTCCCGCTTCCGGCCGTAGACGCCAAAGGCGGTGTGGACGCGGAGCCCAGTCGCCTGGAGGGCATCCAGGATGTGCCGCCGCCGATCGTTGATGGATCCGTAGAAGAGCACATCTATGTCCTGGTTCGGCGCCGCGGGGATGCGGGTGAGCCCGGGCATGGTCCCGATGGGAACGAGCTGGATGCCCTTGGAGATGCCGGCCCGGTGGAGGATCTCCACGTTCCGCCGGCTGTAGTCCCAGATCTCGCAACGCTCCGACAGCCGCACGAGGCGGTCCCGCAGGTGCTGGTTCCGTTCGTCCATCTGTTCCAGGTTGTAGAGGATGCACTGGGCCGGGAGGGCGGCCTCCTGGGTGCTGTCGAGCAGATGCCAGCCCAGAATCAGGTTCACGGCGGCCGGGTCGAACCGGTTCTCGGCTACCTGCGCGGGGGCGCCCAAGGCCTGGAAGGCGTCGCGGAAGGTCTGCGCCAGTTCGGCAAAAGTTTCCGAGTGCAGATAGCCCTTGGGCTTGACCGCGACGATCCGGATGGCGGCTGACGTCATGAGGGCTCCTGTCCTTGGGCGGGGGCTGCCGAGCGGATGAAGGCGGGAGGGCGGAGGGGTCGGCTCCGGTGGGGCGGCGGGTCGTGTTTGGAAGGCGCCCCGGCTCGACGGGAGCCTCGCAAGAACGGTACCCGGCGAAACCACTCGCGGACTGGAAAGGTGTGGGTGCCTGTCCCGCTCATGCCGGCCCCCCCTGCTGCCATCGCTCCCGCTCCGCCACCAGATCCACACCCAGCCGCTTGGCGGCGGTGTAGAGGGCGGGGCGGGCGAGGCCGAGGGTGCGGGCGGCTTCGGCGGCCTGGAAGCCGTGGTTGCGGAGGGTCTCCAGGAGGAGCCGACGCTGGAAGGCGCGGGTGGCTTCCTCCCAGGTGCCCTCCTGGGCCTCGGGCTGGTCCAGCTCGGGGAAGTGGCGGGGCTTCAGGAGGCCGTCTTCGCAGCGCAGGAGGGCGCGCTCCAGGGCATGCAGCAGCTCCCGCACGTTGCCGGGCCAGGGGCGGCGGGCGAGGGCCTGGGGGAGGCCCGGCGCCAGGGCGGGGACGGGGCGCCGGGCGGCTTCCGCAGCCCGGACCACGAGGCGGGGCACGAGGAAGGGGAATTCGTGCCGGCGCGCCGAGAGGGGCGCCAGCCGCAGGACGGCCCCCTCCAGCCGGAAGAGGAGGTCGCGGCGGAAACCGCCGGCCGCGGCGAGTTCCTCCAGGGGGCGGTGGGTGGCCGCCGCGAAACGGACGTCCACCCGGATGGCGTGGTCGGAACCCACCCGGCGGATCTCCCGCTCCTGGAGCACCCGCAGCAGGAGGGACTGGAGCCGGGGCGCGAGGTCGGCCACCTCG
>JAJYBX010000132.1 GCA_021778785.1 Acidobacteriota bacterium | reverse complement strand
GGCCTTCGCCACGGGAGGCTACAAGGGGCTGCTGTCGCCCGAGGGCCTCGGGTTCCTCTGGACCTCCGAGCCTTTCCGGCAGTCCCTGTCGCCCACCGGCACCTGGCTGGCCGTGGACGGGGCCGGGGACCTCGGCCGCCCCTCCACGGACCTTGGCCGCGACTGGCTGTCCGATGGCCGCCGGCTGGAACCCGGCGGCCCGAACCTCCTCCACGCCGCGGTACTCCGCACCTCCCTGGCGTTGCTGAACCACACGGGCTTGGGGGCCATCGCCGCGCATGTGGACCATCTGCAGGCCCGGCTGCTGGATGCCCTCGACGGCACCTCCTGGCGCGGGGAGGCCCGTCGGCTGGAGGACCTCCGGGCGGCGGGGCGTCTGGGCCCCATCCTCGCGTTCCACCACGGCGGACGGGGACCGCAGGGGCTCCAGGCCGTGCTCCAGGCGGGAATGCGCCGGGGCGTCTACGCTTCGGTGCGGGAGGGCTACCTGCGGATCGCCTTCCACGGCTTCCACACGGAGGCCGATGCGGATCGCGTGGCGGCCTGGCTCCAGGCCGTTCCCGCCTAGCGGAACAGGTAGCTCAGCTTCATCTGCACCACGTCGTCCGAGGGTAGGTGGGGGAGGATGGCGAGATCCGGGCGGGGGGCCAGGCTGGCGCGGTCGTTGATGAGGGCGTCGGTGCTGGCGCCGTGGGTGTAGACCAGGAAGAAGGTGGAACCGGGTTTGAACTCCCAGCGGGTGATGAGGTTCAGGTTCCAGTCCCGGTAGCTGAAGGCGGTCTGGGGCGTGGTGCCGGCGGGCTGGTCCGGGGGCAGGCCCGCGGCCAGGGTCTGGTCGTCCACGTAGTACTGCAGGTCGCGGAAGGCCCAGTTGGCCGCCAGCCACTGGCTGAAGGCCTGGAGGGTCAGGCGGGTGCTGAAGGCATAGGACACGCGCAGGGTCTGGTTGAACTGGCTGAGGCGCCGCAGGCCCACGATGGGCGTGAGAACGGGCGTCTCCAGCCACATCAGCTCCCCCTCGTCCCGGGTGAGGGAGGTGGAGAGCTGGATCTCCATGGCCGAGGTGGGCTTGATGGACTGGAAGAAGGAGCTGTTCGTGGAGGGGCCGCCCTCGCGCCAGGCCCGGTTGAGGGCCAGCCGCACGTACCAGGGCCGGTTGCCGGGGGTGTCGAAGCCCAGGTTGGCGTAGGGAATGGCGGGACGCTGGAGGTACTTCTTCGCGGGATCGTCGAAGGTGCGCAGCTCCCGGTCATCCTCGGCGGGGAGGTCCACCCCGCCGCCGCCCCAGAGGGACATGTAGTTGGTGAAGTCGGTGCGGCCCCAGGTGTTGAATTCCCGGAGGAACACACGGCCCGCCTGGTCGCGGGCCGCGAGGTGGTCGAGCCCCCAGGCCCAGTTCCGGAAGACGCCCGCGGTGCGATCCCACCGGCGCGTGAGGCCCGCATAGACCCTCTGTTCGTCCGCCCGGCTCAGGTAGCCCAGATCGTTCGGGTTGTAGTCGTGGCCCGCATCGATGACCTGGGTCTCCAGGCCCCAGCCGTCGGCCCACTCCTGGTGGACCCGGAGGCGGCCCCGCCAGCCCTGGTCCTGGGCAGACCCGGCGCCGGCCTGGCTGCGGCTGAGGGTGCCCTCCAGGAGGCCGCTCCGGTCCTCGCTCCGATAGACGCCGTCGAGGGCCTGGACCTGGGCCATCCGGCCCGCGGGGCCGGCTTCGTGGACGACGGAGGCGAAGCCCCCGAGGTAGCTGCCGCGATCGTCCATCATCTGCTGGACGCGCAGCACGCCATAGTTGGTGAGGGGCGCCAGTTCCCGCTCGACCATCCGGCCGGAGGCATCGCGGATGGCGGCCCGGGCGGGCTCCACGCTGGCGCCCAGGAGGCCCACGTTGGTGCCGCCGTCGTACTTGGCGGTGTACTTGGCCGCCGCCGTCAGGGTGGTGGCGTCGGGCCGGTCCACCAGGGTCTCGCCCGGGTTCAGATCGGGATCGGAGAGGCCGCGGCCGATGCGGCGGCTGTAGAAGAGATCCGGGCCCGCCACGCGGAAGATCTCGGCGCCCTCCAGGAAGAAGGGCCGCTTCTCGGGGAAGAAGGTCTCCACGGTGCCCAGATTCAGCACGGCCTGGTCCACCTCCACCTGCCCGAAATCGGGGCGCACGCTCAGATCCACCTGCCCGATGCCGTCCAGGCCCCAGCGCGCGTCCAGGCCGGCGTGGCGCTGCCAGCCGCGGTCGTCGTAGCTCCGGGCGGTCTCGAACTTGCGGGCGGCGCTCACGAAGGGGGCGTATTCCCGGCGGGGCCGGGGATGCACGTCCTCCAGGCCCACCAGCAGCGGGAACTGGCTCACGAACCCGCCCTCGCCCTGGGGCACCACATACCAGCGGGAGGATTCGCGGAGGTGCCCCTGGTCGGTGCGGGTGAAGTTCACGCCCCAGACCTGCGGGCCCTCCTCCTCGCGGATGCGGAGCAGGGAGAGGGGGATCTTCATCTCCGCCGTCCAGCCTCCGGCGTCCCGGGTGACGGCGCTTTCCCAGACCCCGTCCCAGCTGGTGTCGTAGTCGGTGTCGTTGGCGATGACGCCGTCCCGCTGCACGCCGGCGGCGTTCACCTCGAAGACCACGGCGGTGCGGTGGTCGTGCGTGGTGTCCAGGGCCACGCTGAACCAGTCGCTCTGGCTGTCCTGGTCCCGCCGATGGAGGCGGCGCACGATGGTGGTGTGGCCGCCGTCCAGGGCGGGGTCGTGGTGCATCCGGGCGCCGACATAGAGGTAGTGGTCGTCGTAGAGGACGGACACGTCGGTGACCTGGCGGGCGGGCCGGCCGCGATCCGGCCACTCCTCGGTGAAGCTCGTGGCGGCGGGCGCCAGGCGCCAGTCCTGCTCGCGCAAGCGCCCGTCCACGTGGATGGGTCCGCGGATCCGCACGGCGCGGAGTTCCTGGACGGTGGGTTGCGCACCGAGGACGAGCCCCAGGAGGAGCCCGGCGAGGGACCGGATGCGAACGCCCATGGACCTCCTGGACGCGGGGCCGCCGGGCCCGTGCGTGGGGTATCATCTTGCCACATGTCGCGAGGCATCACGAGGGCCGGGAGCTTCGGGCATCCTGGACGCACCTACCAGAGGTCCGAGGAGTCCCCATGCGCACCCTGCTCATCGCCATCCTGGCCGCCCTGCCGCTTCTGGCGGGCGGGGGGGGCACCGTGGCCTTCAAGCAGCACACCTTCATGGCCGAGGTGGCCTCCACGGAGCCGGAGAAGGCCAAGGGCCTCATGTACCGGCAGTCCCTGGCCAAGGATCGCTGCATGTTCTTCGTCTACGGAGAGGACGGCCTCCACGCCATCTGGATGAAGAACTGCCTCATCGCCCTGGACGTGGCCTGGGTGGACGCCGACGGCCGCATCGCCGAGGTGGCGGAGAACGTCCCGCCCTGCTCACCCATGCGTGGCGACGACTGCCCCACCTACGGCGGCACCGTGCCGTCCCGCTACTTCATCGAGTTCCCCGTGGGCACCTTCAAGCGCCTGGGCCTTCGCAAGGGGGACCGCCTGGGCTGGGACCTGACCCTGGACGACGGCACCCGGGTGAAGGGCGGCGCCCCCGTGCCCGAGGGCGGAAAGAAGCGGAAGTAGGCCCTACTCCTCGGCCTTGGCGCCCTCCCGTCCCTTGCGGGGCGGGCGGGTGAGGGTGCGCAGGGCCTCCGGGGTGGGGGGCAATTCCGGCAGGTCCAGGGGCGTCAGGCGGTCCGCCAGGAGCTTCCAGGCCCGGGCCTGGCGCGGCAGGCGCTCGGGCTGGATGACCTCGAAGCCCTGGGCATAGCTCACGAAGGGGGGCATCACCAGCGCGAAGCCCGTGTAGAGGAAGGCCGGCAGCCGCATCCAGTCCGGCTCCGCGGCGGGCCCGGGGGCCGGCACGGCGAAGAGGGGGTGGACCCCCCCATTGATCCAGAAGCCGTGGTGGGGATCGTGGCGCGGGTAGACGAAGATGCGGCGGCGGTGCATGAGGGTGAAGGGGCCCACCTTGTGCTGCTCCACGGGCCGGATGCCGGTGCCCTCCAGGGCCGGGCCGTCGCTGCGGTCCGGGTGGCCCACCACCTGCACGACCTTGCGCCCTCCGGCCTTCAGCTTGCGGAAGATGGTCCGCAGCTCGTCGGCCTCTTCGCCCTCCAGGGCGCCCTGGGAGGGCTTGAGGTCCCCCAGGAGGGCCAGCTGCTCCGGGGCGTACTCGTCCAGCAGGCTGAAGGCGCGGTCCCAGATCTCCTGCTGGGGCGCGGTGGGCAGGGCGTCGAAGCGCCGGCGCCGGGCCGCGCCCAACCCGAAGAAGAAGTCCGCCAGCACCAGGGTCTTCTGCCGGGGGAGCCACACGGCCCGCCGGCTGTCGAGCACCACATCGTCGCTGAGCTGGACCTGCATCGGGCCTCCCGCTTCCATTGGACCACAGGGCGCCCCAGAATCCCCGGAGGGGGACGCGTGCCGCATGGCCAGGGCCACAGCCTGAGACTGGACTGGCGGGGGGAGCCGCGGAGGGTGCTGCTCCACGACCCCCCGGACGCCGCCGGCCGGCGCCTGCCCCTGGTCCTGGCCCTCCACGGCACGGGGGGCACGGGCCGGATCATGGCCACGCTCTCGGGCCTCAGCCACCTGGCGGACCGCGAGGGCTTCCGCGTGGCCTACCCCCAGGCCCTGGGCGAGCCAGGCACGGAGGATCCCGCCCGCGGTGCCGCCTGGAACGCCGGGCCGGGCTTCGGATGTCCCCTGCACCCCGAGGCGGACGATGTGGGATTCCTGCAGGCCGTGGTGGACCGGGTGGATCGCCATGGCCCCGTGGATCCCCGCCGGATCTTCGTGGCGGGCTTCTCCAACGGCGCGCGGATGGCCACCCGGATGGCCCTGGAAGCCTCCGGCTGGGTGGCCGCCGTCGCGGCCGTGGCCGGCTCCCCCGTGGCTGGACCGTCGCCGGCCCGGCCCGTGCCCACCCTGGCCTTCCACGGCACGGAGGACCGCCACATCCCCTACCTCGGGGGCACGGGCAGCCAGGGGCGCCGCCTGGCCGCCCCCCCCGCGCCGGAGGCCCTGGCCCACTGGGCGGCCCTCATGGGCTGCGACGGGGGACCCGAACGGACCTGGCGGGGGCCGCATGCCCTCGACCTGTGGCGGGGCGGCGACGGGGAGGTGGGGCTCTGGACCGTGGCGGGCATGGGCCACGCCTGGCCCGGGGGCCGCGCCTACGCCCCGGGGGCGGACGCCCCCGTCCCGGACCTGCCCGCCGCGGAGCTGATCTGGGCCTTCTTCGAGGCCCACCCCCTGGAGGCCCCATGAGCGGCTCCCTGGCATCCGTGGTGGCGGGGCTCACGACGGGCCTTTCGGGGGGGGTACTGGCCGGCGTCTTCGGCGTGGGTGGGGGGCTCGTGATGGTGCCCCTCCTGGGCCTGATCCTGGGGCTGGACCAGCGGCAGGCCCAGGGCGCCACCCTGGCGGCCATGCTGCTGCCCACGGGCCTGCCCGCCGTGATCGAGTACCACCGCCGGGGGATCCGCACCAGCGTCCACCTGGTGGCCGTGCTGGTGCTCGGGTTCCTGGTGGGGATCTACGGGGGGGCGAGGGTGGCGAACAGCATCCCTCCAGAACTCCTGCGATGGGGCTTCCTCGCCTTCCTCCTCGCCATCGCCGCCAGCACCTGGCGGCGCCCGGAACCAGCCGTCCTGGACCAGGGTCCGGCCTCCGCAGGGGGCCTGAATGGCCTGTGGCGGAACGGCCTGCCCATCGGGTTCCTCGCCGGGGTGCTCTCGGGCCTCACAGGCCTGGGCGGAGCCATCGTGGTGATCCCCCTTCTGGCCGGCCGCTTCCGCATGACCCAGCACGAGGCCCAGCTCACGAGCCTGGCCATGCTCCTGCCCCCCATCGGCCTTCCCGGGGTCCTCGTCTACGCCCGCACCGGCAGTGGCCTCCCGTGGCTGGTCATCGGGGGCGTGGCCGCGGGCTTCGCCGTCGGCGCCTTCCTGGGGGCCCGCGTGGCCACCCGGCTCCGCGGGGCCCGGCTCAAGCAGGCCTTCGCCCTCCTGGCCGTGGCCATGGCCCTGCTGCTGGTGCTGCGGGG
>JAJYBX010000131.1 GCA_021778785.1 Acidobacteriota bacterium | reverse complement strand
CCTGGTCGTCCCCTCCTCGCCGCCCTCCTCGTCCTTCTCCTTGGCCGTTTCCTTGGCGTCCTTCAGGCGGCGGAGCCGCAGCTCGCCCCCCCGGAAGGCCGCCAGCTCGACCTGGAGGGAGGCCAGGCGGCGGAACTCGCCCCAGTGGGCCACCTGGCTATCGATCCAGAGGGTGATGGGGCGGCTCAGGTGCATGCGCACCACCCGCAGCCGGTGGCTGGCGGGGATCATGGTGGCGGGCTCCTCGCCCTGGGCCGGCAGCTCCACGGCCTCGGTGGTCTCGATCTCGCAGGTGCCGAGCTTCTGCCGGGTGATGGCGTCGGCCAGCTGCGCCAGGGCTTCCCGGGTGGCGAAGCGGTCCGCGTCCAGGATGCCCTCGCTCAGCAGGGCCTGCACCAGGGGACGGGCGTAGCCGCGGCGGTCCAGCTTGCCGAAGAGCTGCTGCACCTCGCCCCACTTCTTCATCTCGCGCACCAGGGTGGCGCCCTTGTGCTCGGTGCCGTCCGGCAGGGTGAGGGTCCAGCCATCCAGGGCCTTCTGGAAGAGGAACTCCTCCAGGGCCCGCTCGTCCTTGAGGTATTTCTCCGTCTTGCCCTTCTTGACCTTGTAGAGCGGCGGCTGCGCGATGTAGAGGTGGCCGCGGAACACCAGTTCCGGCATCTGGCGGTAGAAGAAGGTGAGCAGCAGGGTGCGGATGTGGGAGCCGTCCACGTCCGCGTCGGTCATCAGGATGATCTTGTGGTAGCGGAGGTTCTCGACCTTGAACTCCTCCTTGCCGATGCCCGTGCCGAAGGCCTGGATGAGGAGCCGGATCTCGTTGTTGCCCAAGACCTTGTCGAAGCGGGCCTTCTCCACGTTCAGCACCTTGCCCCGCAGGGGCAGGATGGCCTGGGTGGCGCGGTGGCGGCCCTGCTTGGCGGAGCCGCCGGCGGAATCGCCCTCCACCAGGAAGATCTCGCTGAGGGCCGGGTCCTTCTCCTGGCAGTCCGCCAGCTTGCCGGGCAGGCCGCCCCCGTCCAGGGCCCCCTTGCGCCGGGTCAGCTCGCGGGCCTTGCGGGCCGCCTCGCGGGCCCGGGCCGCCTCGATGGCCTTCTCCAGGATGGCCTTGGCCTCCCGGGGGTTCTCCTCGAAGAAGCTGGAGAGCTTGTCGTAGACGATGGTTTGGACGATGCCCTTCACCTCCGAGGAGACGAGGCGGTCCTTGGTCTGGCTGGAGAACTTGGGATCAGGCACCTTGGCGCTGATGACGGCAGTGAGGCCCTCGCGGACATCCTCGCCGGAGAGGCTCACCTTGGCGGACTTCAGCAGGTTGTTCTTCTCCGCGTAGGTGTTGATGACGCGCGTCATGGCGGCCCGGAAGCCCTCCAGGTGCGCGCCGCCGTCCCGGTTGCGGATGTTGTTCGTGAAGCAGTAGAGCGTCTCCTGGTAGGAGTCGTTCCACTGGAGGGCCACCTCCACGGTGGTGTCCTGCTTCTCGTCCTTGATGAAGATCGGGGGCTTGTGGAGGACCACCTTGTTCCGGTTCAGGTGCTCCACGAAGGCGCCGATGCCACCCGCGTTCATGAAGTCGTGGGTGTCGCCCGTCCGCTCGTCGGTGATGCGGATGTGCACGCCCTGGTTGAGGTAGCTGAGCTCGCGCAGGCGCTGGCTCAGGATCTCGAAGCTGAAGTCCAGGACGTTGTTGAAGATCTCGGGATCGGGCATGAAGCGCACCCGGGTGCCCCGGCGGGCCGTGGGGCCCACCACCGCCAGGGGGGCGTCGGCCTTGCCCTGGCTGAAGGTCATGGCATGCTCCTGGCCGTCCTTCCAGACCGTGAGCCAGAGCTTGCACGAGAGGGCGTTCACGCAGGACACGCCCACGCCGTGGAGGCCGCCGGACACCTTGTAGGCGTTCTTGCCCTCGGTGCTGGTGTTGTCGAACTTCCCGCCGGCGTGGAGCACCGTCATGATCACTTCCGCGGCGCTGCGGCCCTCCTCCTTGTGGATGTCCACCGGGATCCCGCGGCCGTCGTCCTCGACGCTGCAGCTCCCGTCGCCGTGCAGGATCACGTCCACGCGCTTGCAGAAGCCGGCCAGGGCCTCGTCGACGGAGTTGTCCACCACCTCATAGACCATGTGGTGCAGGCCGCTGCCATCGTCGGTATCGCCGATGTACATGCCGGGGCGCTTCCGCACGGCTTCGAGGTCGCGCAGAACCGTGATGTTGTCGGCGGTGTAGCTGTCGGATTCCTGGGGGGTGTGGACGCGTGCGCTGAGGACTTCTTCGGACATCAAGACTCGCTTTGTCGGGTGCTTCGGGTGCTGTGGAATGCGGGGCGGATCAGGCGGTGGCGCTGTTGGCGAAACGCACCGGCATGAGGACGTAACGGAAGCTGAAATCCTCCAGGCTGGGCGACATGAACACGCCCTGGCCCACCTCGTCCTTGAACTGGTAGACCACCTCCTCGCCGGGCAGCCGCTCCAGCAGCTCGGTGAGGTAGTCGATGTTGAAGGCCAGCTCGAAGGGCTGCTCCTCGCCCGTGAACGGCAGGGTGGCCTGGTTCACGCCCTCGTCGGGGTGCTGGAAGACGGTGCGGAGGTTGGGGAACTCGTAGAACAGCCGGACGTTCTTGTTGTAGTCGTCCTTCTTCAGGCCCACGAAACGCAGGGTGCGGAGGAAGACCTCCCGGTCGAGGATGACCTTCTTGGGCAGCTCGGCCGGCAGGACCTTCTCGTAGGCGGGGTAGTTCCCCGTCACGAGGCGGGTGCTGAACTTCAGGCCCGGCTGGTCGAGGTAGAGCGTGGTCCCGTCCCAGCAGAGCTCGACCTCGCCCTCGTCGCCCAGCAGGGTGGGGATCAGGTCCAGGGCCCGCTTGGGCACGATGAGGCGGACCTCGTCCTTCAGCTTCGTGTCACAGGGCACCTCGGCCACGGCCAGGCGGAAGCCGTCCGTGGAGACCACGCGGACGTGGTGCTTGGAGAGGTGCACCAGCACGGCGGAGAGGGTGGGCTTGGTGGCGTCCTTGCTGACGGCGATGGAGCCCAGCTGGATGGCCCGCTTGAACCGCAGCACGGGGATCCGCACCACCGGCAGTTCCTTGGCCGGGGCGGGCAGCTCCGGGAAACCCTCGCCGGGCTGGATGTTGTGCTCGGAGTTCATGCCCTTCGCGCGGAGCCACAGGCGGCCGCCGGCTTCGGGACACTCCAGGCTCAGGATCCCCTCGGGGAACACCCGCACGGTCTCGATAAACTTCTTGCCGGGGACCGCCATGGTCCATTGGCCCTGGCCCTCCCCGGGCACGGTGGCCTCGAAGGCCAGCTCCATGTCCGTGGCCTTCAGCACGACCTCCTTGGGCCGGATGTCCACGAGGATGTGCTGGAGGATGGGCAGGGTCACACGCCGGTCGAGGGCGTGCTTCAGGATGCCCAGGGTGCGATCCAGACGATCCTTGGATACCTGTAGCTGAAGATTCATGAATCACCCTTGATGATGCTGAGGACGGGCGGTGCCTGTGGATTGGAGCGTCAAAGCCCTATCTTAACGGAGTTTTCCGGGCGGTGGCAGCCTGCGGGAACCGTGTCCAGGACTGTGGATCCGCGTCCCCGGGGAGGACTGGAACCGGCCGGCAGGGGGAACTGTGGACTTCCGGGTGCGGAGGGCTGTGGAGTGGTTCCACAAGGCGAACATGCTCAATGGATGCTGTTCAGCAGGGCCTGGACCATCCTGTGGAATTCCTGGTCCCGGGTCATGCGCAGCTTCACGGAGTCGATGGCGTTCATCACGGTGGAATGGTGCATGTTGAACGAGCGCCCGATGTCCGTGAAGGGCAGCGAGGCGATCTCCCGGGCCAGGTACATGGCCACCTGGCGGGGCACCATGATGGTCTGCTGCCGGGAGCGCTTCTTCATGAGGTCCACGAAGGGGACGTTGAAGGTCTCCGCCGTCATGCGGTAGATGCGCTCCGGCGGGATGGCCGCGGTGGGCTCCTCCCCGCTCTGGCCCTGGAAGGCCGCGTGGGCCACCTCCAGGGTGGGCGGCACGCCGATGAGGCTGGCCTGGAAGATCACCCGGGTGAGGAAGCCCTCCAGGTCCCGGACGCTCCCCTTGGCCTTGTGGGCGATGAAGGTCAGCACATCCTCCGGCACGAGGGGGAGGCCCTTGAAGTCGGCGTCCTCCAGCTTCTTCTTCAGGATGGCGATGCGGGTCTCGAAGTCCGGCGGCTGGATGTCGGCGGTGAGCCCCCACTTGAAGCGGGTGATGAGCCGCTCGTGGCAGCCCTCCAGGCGCTGGGGCGGCTTGTCCGAGGTGAGGATGATCTGCTTCCCGTGCTGGAGCAGGTATTCGAGGATGTAGAAGATCTCCTCCTGGGTGCGCTCCATCTTCCCCAGGGTCTGCACATCGTCCAGGAGCAGCACATCGTTCTGCTGGTATTTCTTCCGCATGGGCTCGGTGTTCCTGGCCTTGATGGCCACCGTGAGCTCGTTGAAGAAGTTGTCCACCTTGAGGTAGGCCACCCGCAGGTGGGGATGGCGGGACTGGATCTCCTTGCCGATGCCCACCATCAGGTGGGTCTTTCCGAGGCCCGCGCCGCCGTAGATGAACAGGGGGTTCATGTTCAGGGGCGTGGCGGCCTTGCCGTAGTTGTCGGCCACGGCCTTGGCCGCGGCGAAGGCCAACTGGCTGCCGGGGCCCACCACGAAGCGGTCCAGGGTGTAGCGGTGGAACAGGTGCGGGAAGGCCACGGCCGGCTCGGAGGACCCGGCCGTGGCAAGGGGCGAGGGGCGGGCGGCGGTCTTGGGCACCACGGGACCGGCGCCTGACACCTGGAAGACCAGCCGGAGATCGCCGAGGCCCCCCTGGGCCAGGGCATCGTTGAACTCCTCGGGGAGCTGCTGCTCGATCCAGAGCTTGGCGGCGGGGCTTGGCACCTGGATCCAGAGCGCGCCCTCCTCCAGGCGCAGGGGCTGGCAGGGGACGATCCACTCCTTGAAGCTGGCCTCGGGGAGCTGCTTGGACAGTCCCTGTCGGATGGTCTCCCAGAGGATGTCGGGATCGGGGGTGGGCATGGGTTCACCAGGAACGGCAGGGCGGGGACGGCGGGACGCGACGCGCCTCTCGCCGGGGCGCTTCGCGCCGGGGCCTCGCCTGGCCTGCGGGGGGGATCCCAATCTAGCACCACGGGGGGGGGATGGAAGGCCAGAAACGCCCTTGAGCGGGAGGGCCAGGACTGATAGGCTCGAAGGTTCGTCCTCCTCCCCGGGAGGGGGCCCCGAGGTGGAATCATGAAGCGTACCTTCCAGCCGAACAATCGCCGCCGCGCCAAGACCCACGGCTTCCTCAGCCGGATGAAGACCAAGAACGGCCGCCTGGTGCTCAAGCGCCGCCGCGCCAAGGGTCGCCACGTCCTGGCGGTCTGAACCCAGGTCCCTGGGTTCCCCCGTGATCTTCAAGGGCCGCTTCCGGACCGTCCGGCATTCGGATCATGCGGTTCCCTCCGCCCTGCCCCGGCCGTTGCTGGGGCCGGATGCGTTGCTCGACATCCGGGCCTGGCACCTGCAGGGAGCTGAGCTGCCCCTCCTGCTGGTCACGACCTCCCGGAAGTCCGGACCGGCGGTGCGCCGCAACCGGTTCCGGCGCCGGGTGCGCATGGCCTTCCTGAGCGTGGGCGTCCGTCTCCAGGCCCCCTGGGTGGTCTGGGTCCGCCCCCTCCGCAAGGGCCCGCCCCTCGACCGCCTCTCCATCCAGGACATCGAGGGCCAGCTGCGGCTGGCCCTGCGCCGTCTCGCACCCACGGGCCAACCATGAGCAACCGCAACGTCCTCCTGTTCATCCTGGGAACCCTGGCCCTCTTCGGCGGCCAGATCTGGCTCAGCTCCCACTACGCGAAGCAGGTGAAGCCGCCCGTGATCGTGGAGCAGGCCGCCCCGGCCCCCGGCCCCGCCACGCCCGCGAGCGCCGCCGCGGTCGCCCCCGACGCCGCACCCGCGGCGCCCGCCGTGGATCTGGCCGCCACACACACCGTCGTGACCGCCGACCTGAAGCTCACCTGGCAGGTGGCCACGGGCTCGCTCCAGCAGGCCGTGTGGCTGCAGGACGGCACCCCCTTC
>JAJYBX010000130.1 GCA_021778785.1 Acidobacteriota bacterium | reverse complement strand
CTGAGGGCCAGGAAGCCCGCCACCACCACCATCAGCGTGAGGGCCGTCCGCCGCCGCTGGCGCAGCAGGTTCCGCAGGGCCAGGCGGGCGAGGATCATGGCGCCTCCGCCAGCCGCCCGTCGGCGAGGCGGAAGACGCGGTGGGCGCGGGCGATGACGGCGGGATCGTGGCTGGCCACGAGGAAGGCCGTGCCCCGTTCGCGGGAGAGGTCGGCCATCAAGTCCATGAGGGGACCGCCATGGGCGTGGTCCAGGCTGGCGGTGGGTTCGTCCGCGAGGACCAGCAGGGGATCCGGCGCCAGGGCCCGGGCGATGGCCACCCGCTGCTGCTGGCCCCCGCTGAGCTGGCCGGGGTGGTGGTGCTTGCGATCCGCCAGGCCCACGCGGTCGAGGGCGGCCTCGGCCCGGTGCCGGGCCTCAGTCTCCGGAAGCCCCTGCAGCTGGAGCGGCAGCATCGCGTTCTCCAGGGCCGACAGCACCGGGACGAGGTTGAACGCCTGGAACACGAAGCCCAGGCGGCGGAGACGCAGGTCGCAACGGGCCCGCTCGGACAGTCCGGACACTTCCTGTCCATTCAGGGTGATGGTACCCGCATCCGGCTTGTCCAGGAGTCCGGCCAGCTGCAGGAGGGTGGTCTTGCCGCTGCCGCTCGGGCCCGCCAGCACCGCCAGGCAGCCCGCCGGCACGTCCAGCGACACCCCGAACACGCCGGCGCGCTCGCCGCCGAGTTCGTAGGCGCGGGTGATGTCGCGGAGCTCCAGCATCCGCCCAGTGTAGCCGTGTCCTAGAACTGCATCGCGTAGGCCAGCTTCGCGAAGAGGCCCCGCTCCACCATGCGCTCGGTGGGGATCACCGCCAGGGGGTCGCGGTGCCGCTGGCCGGACCAGCCCAGATAGGCGTTGGTGAAGGCGTTGGGCTGCCAGCCCAGGAAGGCCTTGAGGTACTTGTCCACGCCCTCGAACTCGGAGCCGTCGTACCGCACCACGAAGGCCTGGGCCTTGACATAGACGGCGTGCGGGAGCTGCCAGCTCCCCGAGGCCGTCAGTTCCCGGGCGCGGATGAGCTGGAGGTGGTCCCCCTCCCGGTCCAAGGCCGTCTGCAGGGCGGAAAGATCATAGGAGACGGAGTGGGCGGTGCCGTGCAGGAAGAGCTGCGCGGAGCGGAGACGGGCCGGGTCCCCCGAGGCCAGGTCCAGGGTGCGGGCCTGGGTGGCGTTCCAGCCGAACTGGGCCTCCGAGAGGCGGCGCCAGTTCCCCCCCACGGTGAGGGAACGCGCCGCCACGGAATGCACGCGATCCTCGGCCCAGACGCGCCCCGCGGCATCCCAGTTGAAGAAGAAGCTCAGGCGTCCGGCGGTCTCCACCCAGGTGTCCAGCCCCACGGCGTTTTCCAGGGGATCGCCCTTCCACCAGGTGAGCCGCCGCCAGCGCAGGGTGGCGTTGGCGGAGGAGAGCGTCCCGTCGTTCCAGTTGTTCCGCCAGGTGACGCCCGCGTTCTGGCGCCGGTAGCCCTGCAGGTCGGTGAAGCCTGAGAGCAGCGTCAGGTCCGGGCTGGTCGTCTGGGAGAGGACCCAGGCCTGCCAGTTCCGGGTGTTCCAGTCCAGCTCCGCGGAGGTCGAGGTTCCGCGCCGCGAGAGCAGGGTGCCGTCCGCCTGGGGCAGGCGGGTGGTGGCGGCCAGGGCGCTTCCGATGAAGTGGAACTCGGAGCCGAGGTACTGGTCCAGGTAGATGCCGCCGCTCTGCCCCCCCGTGGCATCCGGGCCCCCCTGGAGACGTTTCTCGGTGCCGAGGAGGGAGAGTCCCGATCCCCGCCCGTCGAGCTGGAATCGCATGGCCGCCGCCGTGTCGCGGGTGGCCATCCCATCCACGCCCGCGGCCCCGTTGGCGCCCAGGAGGAGGCCGCCGTCCTGGTCCTTGGCGTGGACGACCGTCCAGCTGGCCAGGGAGGCCTGGCCCGAGGCCTTCACGCCGTAGAGCGGGTTCTGGATGGAGCGGCTGAAGAACTGGCGCTGGGCCCCCACGGGGCCGAGGAGGTCCATGCCCTCCAGGAAGAAGGGCCGGCGCTCCGGATAGAAGACCTTGAAGCGGCTGTTGATCTGGAGCGGATCCACGTCCGCGTCCGCCGTGGCGAAGTCGGGCCGGTACGTGCCTTCCAGGGTGAGGGCGGTGGTGGCGTAGCGGAGGTCCGCGCCGAGCTGGGCCTTGCTCTTCGCGGGGGCGGATGGATCGGGGTCGAGGGTCTGGGTGCGGTTGAAGGTGGCGAAGGGGATGAGCAGGAAGGGCGATCCGGGCTCGGTCACGGGGGCCCCGGACACCCGGGCCATCTGGCAGATGTCGCACTGGATGTCCTTGCTCATGCGGGGCCAGGAGATGCCGTAGCGCCGCTCCCGGGGGATGATCCGCAGGACCCGCAGGGCCCAGTCGCCGGGCATGCGCCGAAGGCTGCTGTAGGGGATGCGCATCTTCACGACGTAGCCGTCCGGCGTGAGCACGCCGGTGGAGTCCCACAGGCAGTCGTAGGAGCTGTTCTCTCCGGTGCTGTCGGTCATGATCTCGTCGATCTGGCCGCCCAGGGGCGTCACGAAGAGCCGGATGACGCTCTGCCCCTTGCC
This sequence comes from Acidobacteriota bacterium, assembly GCA_021778785.1. Taxonomy (GTDB): domain Bacteria; phylum Acidobacteriota; class Holophagae; order Holophagales; family Holophagaceae; genus Geothrix. The sequence continues at coordinate 3,505 of JAJYBX010000130.1, read as the reverse complement.
GGAGGGGTCCAGGTCCACGCCCACGAAGTCGAAGTCGCCGCTGTTCGTGTCCCGCATGTGGCGGGCCGCATGGATCTTCGAAGGTTCGGGATCCCTGGCTTCGATGGCGACATAGAGCGCATCGGGCCCCCAGCCCACATGCACGAGGGTGGGCCAGCGGTTCTGCCCCTTGTCGTCCGGCATGATCATGCCGAAGTCGGTGATCCGGAGGGCGTCCTTCCAGGTGGAGAGGTCCGCGTCCCAGGCCATGGAGGGCTTCCCGGCCAGCCGCGGGATGGCGACGTGGGGCGGATGGGGCGACAGGGCCGCCAGGACGGGCAGACAGGCGAGGGCCGGAGCCAGATGGCGCATGAAAGATCCCCGGGGAACGGTTCGGGGAGGCCTACGAGGATCTTCGGAGACCCGTTTAGCCCTTTTTCGCCCGGAACGCCTGTTCGTAGGCCGCCGTGCTCGCCTCCAGGCCGCCCTCCTCCACTTCGCCGATGAGGTCGTAGGCATGGGCTTTCACGATGCGGACCTTCTGGATCGTGTTCACCTTCGGTGCGCCGTCCACCAGCAGGACGTTCCCGTCGATGTCGGGGGCCTGGCCCTGGTGGCGCCCCTTCACGAGGAGGTCCGTCTCCTCATGGGCGCCCTCCACCAGCACGTCGAGGACCTGGCCCACCTTCGCCTGGTTGTTCTCCCGGGCGATCTTCTGCTGGAGTTCAAGGATGCGGCGCTTGCGGGCCTCCTTGGTCCGGCTGGGAACGGGGTCGCCCAGCGCGAAGGCGGAGGTGCCCTCCTCGGGGCTGTAGGTGAAGACGCCCACGTGGTCGAAGCGGGCCTCCTGCACGAAGGCCTTCAGTTCCCCGAAGGCGGCCTCGTCCTCGCCGGGGAAGCCCACGATGAAGTTGGAGCGGAGGGCGATGCCGGGCACGATGCGGCGGACCTTCTCGATCAGCTTCAGGAACGCGGCGCGGCTCCCGCCCCGGGCCATGGCCTTGAGGATGGCGGCGTCGGCGTGCTGGAGGGGCATGTCGAGGTACTTCGCGCAGTTCGGCGTCTCCGCCATGGCGTGCAGCAGGCCGTCGGTCAGCCGATTCGGATAGGCGTAGTGGATGCGGAACCAGCGCAGGCCCTCCACCTGGCCAAGGGCCCGGACGAGCTTCTCCAGGGCGTCGGGATCGCCGAAATCGCGGCCGTAGTCCGTGGTGTCCTGGCCCACGAGGCTGATCTCCAGCACGCCCTGGGCCACGAGGTTGCGGGCCTCAGCCACGACACTCGCGATGCTGCGGCTGCGCTGGCCGCCCCGCAACTGCGGGATGACGCAGAAGGCACAGGCGTGGTCGCAGCCCTCGCTGATCTTGAGGTAGGCGCTGGCCCTGGGCGTGGTGAGCATCCGGGGGCTGGCCTCGGTGTAGAGGTAGTCGGGGTTGGGGTCCAGCTCGAAGGCCGCCCCGGCGCCGATGACCTCGGCGATCTGCTCGATGTCCCGGGTGCCCAGGCAGGCGTCGATCTCGGGCATCTCGGCCATCAGCTCGTCCCGGTAGCGCTCCACGAGGCAGCCGGCCACGATGAGCTTCTCGCAGGCGCCCTCCTGCTTCATGGCGGCGGCCTGGAGGATGGCCTCCACGCTCTCCTGCTTGGCGGCGTCGATGAAGCCGCAGGTATTCACCACCAGCACCTGGGCCTCCTCCAGCACCGGGGTGATCTGGTAGCCCTTCAGGCGCAGGTGGCCCAGCATGACCTCGGAATCCACGAGGTTCTTGGGGCAGCCCAGGGACATGAATCCGACTTTGGTCAACGCAGCTCCGGACCCCGACCGGGGTGAACCTCATAGATTACCGCGAATGGCCGATGACTTCAGCAGTGCTAGACTCAACCTTCCCTTCCGGACCCCCCATGAAGCTCACCCTCCAGGTCGATGGCGCCCTCCATCCGGTGACCCTGACGGAGGAGGGGCTCACCATCGGGCGCGGCGATCAGGCCACCATCCGGATCCAGGCCAATGCCGTGAGCCGGGTCCATGCCCGGATCTTCCTCAAGGACGGCGTGCCCTTCGTCCAGGATCTGAAATCCCTGAACGGGACCACCCTGAACGGCGTGCCCCTGACGGAACCCACGCCGTTCCGCCGGGGGGACTCGGTGCTGCTGGGCGAGGCCCTGGTGACGTGGATGTCGGAGGGAGAGGCGCCGGAGGCCCCCCCGCCGGGGCCGAACCCGGCCCAGGCCCCTCGCGGGTCCGCCGCCCGGATTTCCCTGGAGGACCGGGCCTTCGACGCCTCGGGCTCCATCCTCGTGCCCCACGCCAGCCTCAACGAGATGCTGGCCCAGGCCAGTGGCCAGCATCTGGCCCTGGATGCGGCCACGCTCTTCCAGCGCCTGGCGGGCATGGCGGGCACCCTGCTCCGGGCCGCGGGCCTCAGCGAGCTGCTGGAATCGGTGATGGGCCTGGTGACGGCCCAGATCCCCTGCCAGCGGGGCTTCATCCTCCTGAAGGACCCGGCGGGCGAGCTGGTGCCCGAGCTGGTCTGGGAGGAGCAACCCGGCGCCCAGTCGAATCCCATCAGCCGCACCATCGCCCGCACGGCCATGACGGACCGGGTGGCCATCCTCACCACGGACGCCCGCATGGATCCCCGGTTCAGCGCCGGCGAGAGCATCAAGATCCACGGCATCACCTCCGCCCTCTGCGCCCCGCTCATCGTGGAGGACCAGGCCCTGGGCGTGATCTACCTGGAGACCAGCCTCAACAAGGGCGGCTTCAAGCGGGAGGACGAGCACCTGCTGAGCGCCATGGCCAACTTCGCCGCCGTGGGCATCCAGCGTGAGCGGGAGGCCAAGTTCCGCCAGCGGCTGGAGCGGTACCACAGTCCGGCGGTGGTGGACCAGATCCTCCGGTCCAGCCAGAACAAGGAGGCGCCGGCCCTGCAGGCCCAGCGCTGCGAGATCAGCGTGCTCTTCGCCGACATCTCGGGCTTCACGCGCATCAGCGAGGGCATGGAGCCGCTCACCCTGGCCGGCATCCTCAACCGCACCTTCGAGGCCCTGACCGACCAGATCTTCGATCGGGGGGGCACCCTCGACAAGTACATCGGCGACGCCATCATGGCCTTCTTCGGCGCCCCGAACCCCGATCCCGACCACGCCCGGCATGCCGTGGAGGCGGCGGTGGCCATGCAGGAGGTGCTGCGGATCCTCAACGCCGAGCGGCCCGCGGGCTATCCCGAGCTCCGGATGCGCATCGGCATCAACAGCGGCGAGGCCTTCGCCGGCGACATCGGCTGCGAGAAGCGCATGGACTACACCGTGATGGGCAGCACCGTGAACCTGGCCTCCCGGCTGGAGAGCGGCGTGGCCAGGCCCGGCCAGATCGTGGTGGGCCCCCGGACGGCGGAGCTCATCGACCAGTCCCGGCTCCGCCCGATGGCGGCCGTGGCCCTCAAGAACATCGAGCAGGAGGTGCGACCCTTTGAGGTGCTCTGGGAGAGCGACGCGCCCACCGTGGTGCACGACGTGCCCTGAA
>JAJYBX010000129.1 GCA_021778785.1 Acidobacteriota bacterium | reverse complement strand
CAGGTGGCCACCCACACCCTGGCCTGGACGCCGGAGGGCCCCGTGCGCTGGGAACTCTACGAGGGTCCCCCCTCCACCGTGCGGACCCTGCGGGCCGAACGCGCCGCCCAGACGGCCCGGACGGTGACCCCGGCTCCGAAGGCCAATCTTCGCGAGGAGGCACCGCGCGCCCGCAAGCCCGGTCTCTCCCAGAAGGAGCAGCGCAGGCTGGCCGAGGTGGAGGCCGGCCTGGCGGAACTCCACGGGCGGCTGGCGTCCCTGGACGGGATCCTGGCCGATCCCGCCGCCTTCCTCCGGGCCGACGGCCCCGGCCATGGGGCCCTGGCGGACCAGGCCCGGATCAAGGGGGCCCTGGAAGTCCTGGAGCTGGAGTGGCTGGAGTTGGAGGAAAAGCGCACCTCCGGTTGAGGCCGTCACCTGGCCTTCAGCCACGGTCGACCCGGGGACAGGCACCAGGGTTTTCGTCTAACCTGTGGGCTGGACTTTCCTGGAGACGCCATGCGCCCGACGATCCTCGCCGCCCTCCCCGCCCTGGTGCTGGTTGCCCAGGCCCCCGCACCCGCCCCGACCGACCTGCGCCAGCAGTTCAATGCCGAACTCCCCGCCATCAACCAGCTCCTGAAGACCTTCCAGGCCAAGGCCGCCATGGACAAGGCGGCTGGCATCATCCCCGCCCAGCGCCCCGCCTTCGATGGCGCCAACCTGCAGACCATCGTCCGCAGCCTCGAGCAGGGCCAGGGCCTGCTGTCCATGTACCGGCTCGCCGGCAGCACGGCCATCGCCGCCGGCCAGTGGGAGAAGGCCCAGGAGATCCAGGAGAAGCGCCTGGCGACCGCCCAGGCCCTCCGGGACGACGTGGCCAAGGCCCAGGCCCCCATCCAGGCCGTGTGGGACAAGGCCGTGGCCGATGGGCAGACCTACATCGCCGCCAATCAGCCCCGCGAGGCTGACCTGATGGCCAAGGTCAAGGCCTTCACCGCGGAGTTCGACGCCGTCAAGGCGGACATGGCCGCGGGCAAGCGGAAACTCACCAAGCAGGAAGCCGATGACATCAACGCCCGGGGCAAGGTGGCCGGCGAGCAGGAGCAGGAGGCCAACCAGATCGCCGCCACCATCAAGCTCCACCAGGATAATCAGGCCAAGGCCAAGACCGTGGCCAAGTTCCTGGCCGAGAACACGACCGAGGCCAATGGCATGGTGAAGGCCGCCGAGGACGATCTGGCCAAGGTCAAGGGCAACCTCGCCAGCCAGGCCAAGGAGATCGCCGACTTCAACGCCCAGGAGGCCAAGAAGAAGGTGAAGGTGGTGGGCAACCGCACCTGGGTGGATGCCGTCCTCCGCAACCACGAGAACCTCACCAAGCTCGGCACCCCCCAGGACCAGGCCGGCTTCATGAACCGCCTCCTCGTCCTGGATCCCGGCAATCCCGTGGCCGAGAAGGTCCTGCGCAACATCACCGAAGGCAAGGAACCCTTCGCCAAGGAGTCCAGGCCCGTCCGCAAGGCCCACCCCCGGAAGAAGTAGGGGCATGGCGATGAAGCGGCTCCCCCTCATTGCCCTGCTCGCCCTGGCCCCGACCCTCGGCGCCCAGTCCCTCACGGAACGCTTCAAGGACGTGAGGGCCCCCTGGGAGGCCCAGATCGACCGGGGGGACGCGCCGGCGGTCCGCAAGGGTGTCGAGGCGCTCCTCGGACGGGAGGGCGTATCCGTCAATCCGTCGGACTACAACGACATGCACGCCCTGGTCGCCCTGCACAGCCTGGCGGCCCGGGCCTGCGTGTCCGAGGGCAGCTGGGAGGACGCCGTGGCCCATCTGCAACGGGCCCAGGCTGCCGCGGACGAGAACCTGACCAACGCCACGGCCCTCCTCTCCAAGACCCGGGCCGACCACCAGGCCAAGCTGAGGGAGTTCCAGGAGGCCATCGACAAGCAGGCGCCGCGCCTCAAGGAACTGGACGAGGCCCCGGGCCTGGACGCCGGTCAGCTGAAGCTCCGCCAGCAGCTCAAGATCTTCATGGAGGAGCAGAAGGCGGCCATCGCCCAGAGCCAGAAGGCCCTGGCGGACATCGACGGCATCCTGGCCCGGCTCCAGCAGGACAAGGACAGCACGACCAAGGCCCTGACCGACTGGCAGGCCTTTCTCGCCCAGGAGAAGGCCCAGATCTCGGAGGCTGGCGGACCCGCCCGCTACGTGGCCGAGAAGCTCCCCCAGGTGAAGGCCGACGAGAGCCGGCCCCAGGCCGAGCGGCTGGCCTACGCCCGGCGGCTGGAGAAGCTCGCCCCCACCGACCAGGACACGACCCGCCTGGTGGATGCCCTGCTCGGCAGGGAGGAGCAACCCGCCCCCCTGCCCCGGCCCATGAAGAAAAAGAAGAAGACCGCCCCCAAGAAGGGCTGACAGGGAAAGCGGCCCCTTCCGGGGCCGCTTCCTTCAGGGGGCCGGACGGTCAGAACACCCAGCCCAGACCCAGCTTCAGGTAGTCGCTGCTGGGGGGATCCCCGGCATCGACGTTGTTGCCGGAAATGGTCTTGTGGAAGCTGAATTCGAGGTTGAACCGCGCCCCGGCGTCGTAGCCGAAACTGTGGCCAAGGCCCACGGTGGCGCCCATCCGGCTCTTGCGGGTGGTGTCGGTGTAGTCGTAGAGGGGATCGCCGAAGCTGCGATCGAACTGCTCGAAGTCGGCGGAGATGCCCCCCAGGAAGTAGAGCCCGCGGTGGCGGTAGGCCGTGCCGTTGGGGAAGATCTCCATCTCACCGCCGAGGTTGAACTCGGAGTGCCGGAGGTTGATGGTCGCCTCCCCGGGGGCCGTGTTGGTGCCGTTGTTGGCGGCGCCGCTGAAGCTCATGCGCAGGGCGAGGCTGCGGTCCACGGGAAAGCTCATGTAGAAGGTCCCACCCAGCCCCAGGTCGTAGCCCTCCTTCTGGGTCGGGATGGTATAGCCCGCCGAAGGGCTGTAGTACGGGGGATAGGACTTGCTGTTGAAGTCTCCCGTGGGGAAGACCAGGTTCAGGCTGAACCCGAAGTGGGGCGACTGGGCCTGGAGGGCGCTCCCCGAAGCCAGGAGCAGGGGAAGGACGGTGAGCAGGATGGCGCGGCGCATGGAGGCCTCCGGAAGTGGGTCGATGGTGGTGAGTCTACGAGCGAAGGACGTGCCAGGTTGAGAAAAGCCGCCCGGAGGCTTGGATCCCCGGGTAATCGCTCCGGTTGAGCCCTCCCCGGCCGCGGTATTTTGCCTCCGCTGCGATGCAGGTTTGCAACGGCGGGCTTTGGCTCCCGCACCGCATGGCCTAATCTGGACGGATCAAGGATGGGTCATGGTCTGGAAGCAGGATCTCGCGAAGCTGAAACAGAAACTGGGGGAGGAGGAGCCCGCGGCCCCGCCTCCCAGGAACCTTCCGAAACCAGCGCCTAAGCCAACTGGCCCCAAAAATTTGAACGACGAGGACGCGGTCTTTCTCGCGGCCATGGGCCAGCGGCCGGCCCCCCCTCCCCGCCGGACCGCCCCGGATACGCCGGATGCGGCCCCCGGCCTGGAACCTCCCCCCCTCCCTCCCACGCCGGAGACCTTCGAGGCGGCGCTGGAGGACTTGAAGGGGCTGAAGCCCCTGGCCGGGACCCCGATCCTCTCCGCCCCGGCCCGGCCCAAGGGCCGGGGGGTGGTCCCATCGGCCCCGCCTTCCGGACCGCCTCCGCCCATCCCGGCCCCGGTCATGGCCCTGGCCCTCCCCGAGCCGGCTCCGGAACCGCCTGCCGCCCCCGAACCCGCTCCGGGCCCGCCGGCCCTCCCCGTGCGCTTCCAACTGGCGGCCGGCATGGCCCTCGAGGTGGACGGGGTGCTGGACCTGCGCGGCCACTGCCGCTCCGACGCCATCGAACGCCTCAAAGACCGCCTGGAGGACGGAACCGTCCTCGGCTGGCGCAGCCTCCAGGTGCTCCTCGGGTCCACCCCCGAACTGCACGAGGCCCTCCTCGAACTCCTGAACACCGGCCAGGTCCCCATGATCTCCCGCTATGCCCAGGCGCCCGTCCCCATGGGCGGGAACCAGGCCTGGCTCCTGTATTTCGGCCCTCCCGCGCCCTGAGTCCCGGTCCCCGGATGGAGAACCCCCCATGAGCTTGCTGGCCATCGGCAGCGTCGCCTTCGATGACGTGGAGACGCCCTTCGGGCGCCGGGAGCGTGCCCTCGGCGGCTCGGCCACGTATTTCTCGCTGAGCGCCAGCCGCTTCCATCCCGTGCGCATCGTCGCCGTGGTGGGGGAGGATTTCGGCCCGGACCAGCTGCGCGTGTTCGAGGGACGCCCCATCGACCTCGCCGGGCTCTCCCGGGTGCCGGGCCGGAGCTTCCACTGGCAGGGCGTCTACGGCTACGACCTGAACGAGGCGAAGACCCTCGCCACGCACCTGAATGTCTTCGCGGACTTCCGGCCGGATCTGCCCGCAGGCTACCGGCAGTCCCCCTACCTCTTCCTGGGGAACATCGACCCGGTGCTCCAGCTGGAGGTGGTGCGCCAGATGACCGAGCGGCCCAAGTGGATCGCCCTCGACACCATGAACTACTGGATCCGGGGGGCCCGCCCCGCCCTGGAAAAGGTCCTCCACGAGGTGGACATCCTCCTGGTGAATGACGCGGAGGTGCGCGAACTCACCCAGGAACACAGTCTCCTGAAGGCCTACAAACGGATCAGGGCCATGGGCCCGAAGACCCTGGTCGTGAAACGGGGGGAATACGGCGTGGCCCTGTTCACGCCCGAAGGCATCTTCGCGGCGCCGGCCTACCCCCTGGAGGATGTCTTCGATCCCACGGGGGCCGGCGACACCTTCGCCGGCGGGTTCCTGGGCTACCTCGCCTGGATCGATCGCGTGGATGTCACCGCCCTCAAACACGCGACCATGGTGGGTTCCGTGATGGCCAGTTTCACCGTGGAACAGTTCTCCACCGAGCGCCTTGAGAAGATCACCCAGGACGAGGTTCGCAACCGGTTGTCATTATTTTCGGATATGATCCGCGTCGAGGACCTATAATCAGCGCAACTTTCCTCCCAGGGGGATCCTGATGTACCAGCCCATTTGCCAGCATGTCGGCCGGCTGCGCGCCCTTTCAGTGGCGTCCAGTCTGGTGGCGGGCCTCTTGGCCCTGAACGCAGCGGCTCCGGGCCTCAGTGCCCAGGAGGCCGCCCAGCCGGGCTCCGCGCCGCAGGGGACCGTCCAGGTGGAACCCCACGCCTCCCGCTGGGACTACCCGAAGGAGCTGAACCTCCCCGAGGGCTCCAAGAGCCACATCGTCCAGAAGGGGGACACCCTCTGGGACCTGGCCAACAAATACCTCGGCAATCCCTACGCTTGGCCCCAGATCTGGGAGCTGAACCAGTGGGTCAAGGACCCGCACTGGATCTACCCCGGCGATCCCATCGTCATCGACCTCGCCCGCGCCGTGGCGACGGCCGGCAGCGTCCCCCAGGACGTGACGAACCTCCAGCCGGACAACCGGCCGTCCGGATTCGGGGTGGTGCAGAAGCCCGAACTGGCTTTCAGCTTCCAGGACTTCATCCAGCTCCCCTTCCTGGCCCCCGAGGGCGCCGCCGCCCACTACAAGAGCCAGGGCGCCTTCCGCATCACCGGGAACCAGCGCAGCGAGCGCCAATACCTGGGCGAGGGCGAGACCATCTACATGGCCGGAGGGGTCGAGCAGGGCGTGAAACAGGGCGACCGGTTCGTGGTCCTGAGGACCGTGGCCACCAAGCTCCGCAGCCCCCGCGGCGGCAAGCAGCCCCTGGGCGATGTCATCCAGCAGATCGGCGTGGTCCGGGTGGTCACACCCATGGCCAAGGGTTCCGTGGCGATCATCGAGCGGTGCATGGATCCCGTGCAGGTCGGCGATCACCTCGTCCGGTTCACCGAACCCGCCAACATCCCCCTGCAGCTCCGGAAGGACACCAGCGATCCAGTGAAGATCGCCGCGGACCCCGCCATGGTGATCTTTGGCAGGGACGCACGCATTGACACCGCCAGCGGCGATCAGATCATCATCGACCGCGGCAGCAACAGCGGGCTCAAGGTCGGGGATGTCCTGCTGGCCGTGCGCAGCAAGACCTTCCCCGTCGGCGAGGAGACGAAGAAGAAGGACCAGGCCACGGAGACGACC
>JAJYBX010000128.1 GCA_021778785.1 Acidobacteriota bacterium | reverse complement strand
AGAAGCTGGAGGCCCAGCAGGTCGAGGCGAAGCAGCTCGTGGAGGCCCAGGCCCGGCGCCTGGAGGAGGTTGCCGGTCTCACGCGGGAGGACGCCAAGAAGGAGCTGACCGCCCAGCTGGAGTACGCCGCCAAGATGGATGCCGCCAAGCTGGTGCGGCGCATTGAGGAGGAGGCCCAGGAGGAGGCCATGAAGAAGGCCCGCTGGACCATCGGCGCCGCCATCCAGCGGGTGGCCTCGGACGTGGTGGCCGAGCAGGCCGTCAGTTCCGTCCAGCTCCCCAGCGACGATCTGAAGGGCCGCATCATCGGCCGGGAAGGCCGCAACATCCGGGCCATCGAGAAGGCCACGGGCTGCGATCTCATCGTGGATGACACGCCGGAGAGCATCGTGGTCTCCAGCTTCGATCCCATCCGCCGCGAGGTGGCCCGCCAGGCCATCCTCAAGCTGCTGGCCGATGGCCGCATCCACCCCGCCCGCATCGAGGAGGTGGTGGAGAAGGTCAAGGTGGACATGGACCAGCACCTGAAGGAGATCGGCGAGGCCGCCTGCATCGAGCTCGGCTTCCCGGATGTCCACCCCAAGCTGCACAAGCTGGTGGGCCGCCTGAACTACCGGACCTCGTACGGCCAGAACGTCCTGGAGCACACCAAGGAGGTGGCCCGCATCGCCGAGTACATGGCCGGCGAGATGGGGGCGAACGCCAAGCTGGCCCGCCGCGCCGGCCTCTTCCATGACATCGGCAAGGCCATCGACCGCGAGGTGGAGGGCACCCACATCGAGATCGGCATGCAGCTGATGCAGCGCTATGGGGAGAAGGAGGAGGTCATCCACGCCATGAGCTGCCACCACGGGGATTTCGAGCCCCGCACGGTGGAGGCCATGCTCATCACCGCCGCCGATGCCCTCAGCGCGGCCCGGCCCGGGGCCCGCCGCGAGATGCTGGAGACCTACGTCAAGCGCCTGGAGAAGCTCGAGGAGATCGCCAACAGCTACAAGGGCGTGCAGAAGAGCTTCGCCATGCAGGCCGGCCGGGAGATCCGCATCCTGGTGGACGCCGGCGCCGTGAACGACGACCAGGCCTACTGGATCGCCAAGGATGTCTCCCGGCGCATCGAAAGCGAGATGCAGTACCCCGGGCAGATCAAGGTGACGGTCATGCGCGAGCTGCGGGCGGTGGAGATCGCCCGCTGAGACGGCCTCTGATAGAGTTCCCAACAGGAGCCCCGGAACCGCTTTGGATGCGCCTGTACCGAACCCAGCCTCGCCCCGGCCGCCCTTGAATGGGGAGGCGGAGGCCGTTGCCCGGATCGCTCCGGACGACCGCCTCCGGCAGCGGCACCTGGCCGAGGGGATCTACGCCCTGAGCCTGGTCCGGAAGCCGGAGGAGGCCTACCAGGTGCTGATGGCCCACGCGGCGACCATCCTGCCCACGCCCCACTGGTGCATCGGGCGGGTCCTCGAGCGGGAGGACGGCGCCCGGGTCGAGATCGCGGGATGGACCCCCAGCCTCTGGTCCCGGTTCGGGGAGGTCATCCGCGGGCTCAGCATCCCCGTCTCGGACGGGGCCTTCGCGCGGGAGGTGTACGGCTACCGGCAGACGAGCTTCGTGGCCGATGCCGGGGTGGAACCGGGGCGGGTCGATCCGCGCCTGGTCGCGACCTTCGGCATCCGGAGTCTGCTGGGCCTGCCGCTGGTGTTCGAGGGGCAGGTCGGTGGCGTGCTCTATGCGGTGGCCCTGCAGGACGAGGCGCCGCTCTCCCCCTCCGAGGACCAGTTATCCATCCTCCAGAGTCTGACCCGCATCACGGCCCTGGCCCTGGAACGCCTGCGGGCCCAGGCGGCCCTGGAGGAATCCGCCTGCCTGGCCCAGGACCTGGCCCAGGGCGTCCGGGATCTGGCCGAGGCCCATGACGAGGCGACCCTCGTGGCGGCCCTGTTCCACTGGGCCGGACGCCTGGCCCCGTTGCCGAACTGGTGGCTGAACCGGTTCGATCCCCTGTCGCGGACGAGTGCCACCACCCACTGGACGCCCGGGCTGGAGGCCTTCGGCAGCCCCGAGGCCATCCGCAGTCCCGTCCACGTGGACAGCTCCTCCCTCATGGAGGCCCTGCACTTCGGCCAGCAGTCCCTCTACATTCCGACGTGCGAGGGGCATTCCGAAATCCCGGACCTCGCCGCCTGGCCCTACCGCACCCTGCTGGGGCTCTCGCTCACCCACCAGGGCGAGATCGTGGGCACCCTCTTCGGCGGCAGCTTCGGCGACCAGGGGCATGTGCTGATCTCGGACAAGCGCTTCAAGGCCCTGGAGAGCCTGGCCGGGGCCGCCGGGCTCGTCCTGAACCGCCTCAAGGCCAGGAAGGATCTGGAGGCGGAGGAGGCCCGGTTCCGCCAGCTCTTCGAGCAGGCCCCGGATGCGCACCTCCTGCTGCGGGGGGGGCGGTTCGTGGACGTGAACGAGGCGACCGTGCGGCTCTACGGGTTCTCCCGGGAGCGCCTGCTGGGCATGGCCCCCTGGGAGCTGAGCCCCGAGTTCCAGCCCTCGGGGGAGCGCAGCCGCGAGGCCGCGGAAGCGCGCATCCAGAGAGCCGTCGGAGGCGTGTCCCAGCGGTTCGAGTGGAGCCACCTGACGGGCGACGGGCACGCCTTCCCCTCCGAAGTGAGCCTCACGGCCATGTCGCGGGAGGACGGGCCGATCATCCAGGCCATCGTGCGCGACATCGGCGCCCAGAAGCGGGCCGAGGCCGACCGCACCGCCCTGGAGCGCCAGCTGTTCCAGGCCCAGAAGATGGAGAGCCTGGGCGTACTGGCCGGCGGCATCGCCCACGACTTCAACAACCTGCTGATGGGCGTGCTGGGCCATGCGGGCCTCGCCCTGGAGCAGTTGAACCCCCTGCATCCGGCCCGGCGGAACCTGGAGGCCATCCAGAAGGCCGGCCAGCGGGCGGCGGATCTCACCCGTCAGATGCTCGCCTACTCGGGCCGCGGCCAGTTCGTGGTGAGGAACCTCGACCTGACGGCCCAGGTGGAGGAGATGCTCCACCTCCTGGAGGTGAGCCTGCCGAAGACGGTGGTCCTCAAGCTGGACCTCCGGCGGGGGCTGCCCGCCATCTCCGCGGATGCCGCCCAGATCCAGCAGGTGATCATGAACCTGGTCATCAACGCCGCCGAGGCCATCGGCGAGACCTCCGGGCTCATCACCCTGGCCACGGGGGCCCAGCACCTCGATGCGGCCATGACCCGCGCCCTGCTTGTGGGCCAGGAGGTCACTCCGGGCACCTACGTCTACCTGGAGGTCTCGGACACCGGGTGCGGGATGGATCCGGAGACCATCGGGCGGATCTTCGAGCCCTTCTTCACCACCAAGTTCACGGGCCGGGGGCTGGGCCTCTCCGCGATCATGGGCATCGTCCGCGGCCACAAGGGCGCCCTCAAGGTCTACTCGGAGGTGGGGCGGGGCACGACCTTCAAGGTGCTCTTCCCCTCCCAGGGGCTGATGCACGAGCCGGCCGGTCCGGAATCCGAAGAGGTCGTCTGGCGGGGCACGGGCCTGGTCCTGGTGGTGGATGACGACGAGACCGTCCGCTCGGTGGCCCGGCAGACCCTGGAGCTCAAGGGCTTCGAGGTGCTCGAGGCCGAGGACGGCCTGGTGGCCCTGACGCTGCTCCAGCGGCGGGGGAAGGACATCTCCCTGGTGCTCCTGGACATGACCATGCCGCACATGGGCGGCGAGGCCACCTTCCGCGAGATGCGGCAGGTGCAGCCGGAGATCCGCGTGATCCTCAGCTCCGGCTACAACGAGCAGGAGGCTATGAGCCGCTTCATGGGCAAGGGCCTCAAGGGCTTCCTGCAGAAGCCCTACGGGCCGAGGGAGCTCCTCGCCAAGGTCCAGTCCGTGCTGGGGGCCTGAGCGTGCGCACCGTCCTTCTGCTCATCCTCAGCAACATCCTCTTCGCCCTGCGGGCTCAGGCCGCAGGATGGTGCTGTCTGGCTTCCAGGGACTGACCGTGCGCACCGTTCTGCTGCTCATCCTCAGCAACATCTTCTTCACCCTGCGGGCTCAGGCCGCAGGATGGTGCTGTCCGGCTTCCGGGGACTGACCGTGCGCACCGTTCTGCTGCTCATCCTCAGCAACATCTTCTTCGCCCTGCGGGCTCAGGCCGCAAGCTCGATTCTGGCGGCTCCGGGAGGCGGCTGTTGAGAACCGTCATCCTGCTCGTACTCAGCAACATCTTCATGACCTTCGCCTGGTACGGGCATCTGAAGCATCGGGACTGGCCGGTGTGGCTGGCCATCCTGTCCGGCTGGGGCATCGCCTTCTTTGAGTACTGCCTGGCCGTCCCCGCCAACCGGATCGGCTACGGGCGCTTCACGCTGCCCCAGCTGAAGGTGATGCAGGAGGTGGTGACGCTGGCGGTGTTCGGGGCTTTCACCGTGCTCTGGATGCGCGAGCGGCTGCACCTGAACCACCTGTGGGCGGCGCTCTGCCTGGTGGGGGCGGTGTTCTTCACCTTCCGGAAGTAGGCCCGGGATCAGGGTTCCAGGTGGATGAGCCCCCGCCGCAGGGCGACTACGGCGGCTTCGGTGCGGTCCTTCACCTCGAGCTTCCGCAGCAGGTTGTTGACGTGGATCTTGATGGTGGGCTCGGCCAGGTGGAGCGCCTCGGCGATCTCGCGGTTCCGCATGCCCTTCGCCAGGAGCGCGAGCACGTCCAGCTCCCGGGCCGTCAGCCGCTCGGATTCCATGGCCTCCACCAGGCGCGCCGCCGTGGCGGGCGGCAGGTAGCGCTGGCCTGCGGCCACGGCGCGCACGGCCTCGATGAGGGTGGCCCGCCGGACGTTCTTCAGCAGGTAGCCCCGGGCCCCGGCCTCCAGGGCCCGCTGGATGTCCGCATCGCCATCGAAGGTGGTGAGCACCAGCACGCGGGCGTCGGGATCCTCGCGCCGGATGGCGGTGATGGCCTCCACACCGGTCTGGCCCGGAAGCTGGAGGTCCATGATGGTGACGGTGGGGCGCAGCTCCCGCCAGCGGGTCACGGCCTCCTTGCCGTCCCCGGCCTCGCCCACCACTTCCAGGTCGGGCTCCCCCTGGTGGAGGATGGCCACGAGGCCGTCCCGCACCACGGGGTGGTCGTCGACGATCAGGAGTCGGATGGAATCGGGCTCAGGGGTCATGGACGCCACCTCCGGAGGGGCAGGGTGATGGTGATGCGGGCGCCGGCACCGGGCCGGCTCTCCACGTCGAGGCGGCCCTTCAGCCTCCGCAGGGTCTCACGGATGCTGCGCATGCCGTAGCCGGCCGCCTGGGCCTTCGGATCGAAGCCGCGGCCGTCGTCCTGGATGCTGAGGCGCACGCGGCGCACCTCCCAGGCCAGGAGCACCTGGATGGCGCGGGCCCGGCCGTGGCGGAGGGCGTTCGTCAGCGTCTCCTGGGCCATGCGCAGGAGCTCCTCCTCCATGGCCTCGCCAAGCGCCCGCGGGCGGCCGCTCTGGGCCAGGTGCACCTGGATGTCCGTGCCCACCAGGAGCCGGTCTGCCAGAAGCCGGATGGCGCCCAGGAGATCGGTGCCTTCGGGCTTCCGGGGCCGGAGGGCCATCACGGAGCGGCGGGCCTCCTGGAGGCTGTCCGAGGCGAGCTGCCGGGCATGCTCCAGGCGCGTGAGGACGGGCTTGGAGTCGCCCTGGAGGCGGCCCAGCAGGGCCTCCGCGGCCTCCATCTGCAGCAGCACCCCGGTGAAGCCCTGGGCCAGGTGGTCGTGGATCTCCCGGGCCATCCGGTTGCGCTCGGCCAGCACGGCGGAGCGGGCCTCCAGCTGCTGGAGCCGGAGCCGGTGCAGCCACCACGCGAAGGCGAGGGCCGCCAAGCCGCAGAGGGCCCAGAAGACAGGGCGCTGGTAGACGTAGGGCTCGAGCACGAGGTCGAGGTCGGTCTCCCGGGGCGGGGCGCCATCCTCCGGGTTCCAGGCCTGGAGGAGGAAACGGTACGGGCCGGGCGGCAGGTTGGAATACACGGCGAACCGCCGGTGGCCCACTTCGTTCCAGCTCTGGTCGAAGCCCACCAGGCGGTATCGGAAGCGGATCCGCTCCCCCGCGGACAGGCAGGCCGCCGTGTAGTGGATCTCCAGGCGGTGGACCCCCGGGGCGAGGGTCAGCGTGGT
>JAJYBX010000127.1 GCA_021778785.1 Acidobacteriota bacterium | reverse complement strand
GGTCTGGCGGGCGATCTCCTGGATCACCGACACCGCCTGGACGATCTGGCCGGTGACCTGCTGGATGTCGGTCATGCCCCGGGCCGTGCCCTGGCCCGCCTCGGCGCTGCGATCCGTCTCCTGGACGACGTCCCGGCTGCGGGTCTCCGTCTCCTGGGTGCGGGTGGCCACCCGGTCGGCATTGAGGCCCAGGCCGCGCATGGCCTCGGTGACTTGCTCGCCGGCGGTCTTGAGGTCCTCGCTCACGCGGGCGATCTCGGCCACGGCCTGGGACATCTCCTCGGCGGAGGCGGCCAGTTCCGTGCTGCCGGAGGCCACCCGGGAGGCGTACTGGGAGACGTCCAGCACGGTCTTCCGCATGCCGCCGTTGTAGTCATTGAAGGCCTGGGCCGCCTCCCCGACTTCGTCCTGGGCGGTGACCGGAATCTGCTTCGAGAGGTCGCTGGTCCGCAGGCCGGCTACCAGGTGATTGAGCGGGCGCACCATCCGACGCGCCAGGCCCCGGGCGAGGAAGAACACCAGGGCGGAGATGGCGACCATGCCGAGGAGCATCACCAGGGCGATGGTGCGCACCTCCCGGTCCACGTCATCCACGTAGATGCCCGTGCCCACGGTCCAGCCCCAGGGGGCAAAGGTCTTGACGTAGCCGACCTTGGGGAAGAGGCCCTTCTGACCGGGCTTGGTGAATTCGTAGTGGAGGAAGCCGCCCTGGGGGTCCTGGGCCGTCCTGTCCAGGTCCCGATAGAGCTTGACCAGCACAGGGTCCCCAAGCTCGTCGGTCTGCTTGCCGACCCACTCGGGCCGCATGGGGTGGTCCACGATGCGGGGACCGGCGGCCTGGATCCAGAGGTAGTTGGTCTTGTCGTACCGCAGGTGGTCGATGATCTCCCTCCCACGGGCCTGGGCGGTCTCCAGGGGGCGCTTGCCGGCCTGCACCTGCGCCTGCTGCTCGTCCAGGAGGGTGATGGCGGATTCCACCACCTGCCGGACGCCGTCCTGTTTGGCGGACATGACCGCCTCGCGCAGGGTCGGCAGCACGTAGAACGCAAAGAAGAGCAGGAAGAGGCCCACGGGCAGGAGGCTGAGGGCCAGCACCTTGCTGGAGAGCGAGCGGAACCGGATCTGCAGGGAGGGCATGGGGGCTCCGGGGTGTCTCCGTGTACTCGACAGTCCTCTGGCGAAGTTGATTCTTGGTCAAAGCCCCTAAAATATTCTGACATTAAACTTGCGATTCGAGGCTTGACGGATGACTAGGCATGACTAAGATTTTATTCGCGAATTGATTCATGCTCTGTCGGTGATCGACTTGGGCCTGGATCCCCTTCCCAACCCCTTTCTAGGAGGAGCCCATGACCATCCTTCGCACCCGCGAACCCCAGGTCCTGCCCGCGGCGGCCGCCAGCCTGGAACCCTTCCGCCTCATGCGCGACTTCCTGCGCTGGGATCCGCTGAGGGACTACGACCTCGGCGCCCCCGCCGCCGCCTTCATGCCCAGCTTCGACGTGAAGGAGAGCCCGGATGCCTACCAGCTCAAGGCCGACCTGCCGGGCATCCTGGAGGCCGATCTGGAGATCAGCCTCGAGAGCAACCGGCTGACGGTGGCCGGCAAGCGCGAAGCCGAGACCACCAAGGACGGCGAACGCTGGCACCTGGCGGAGCGGAGCAACGGCAGCTTCAGCCGGACCTTCACCCTTCCCGAGGATGTGGACTCGGAGAAGGTGGTGGCCGAGCTGCGCAACGGCGTGCTGACCCTCATGGTGCCCAAGCGCCCCGAGGTGCGGCCCAAGAAGATCTCCGTCAGCCTGGGCTGAGCCCTGGCGGACGCAGGAAGGCCCCGCTGAGGCGGGGCCTTCTGTGTACCAAGCCGCTCAGTTGTAGAAGGAGACGGGCGGCTCGAAGGTCAGGGGCGTGGTGGCGGACTGGTAGCGCACGGTGATGTCGCCGTCGGCCACCACGAGATCCGGGTGCCCGTCGCCGTCCACGTCCGCGATGGCCACGCCCAGGGGCCCCCAGAGGCCCAGGTGGTTCGAGGCCGGGAGCAGGGCGCCGGGAGCCGCGGGATCCTGCCGCAGGACGGAGACGCTGCCGGGGAAGCCGGGCAGGCCCGCGTTGGCCACCACCACATCGGGGTGGCCATCGCCGTCGAGATCCCCCACGGCCAGGGCCGCGGAGCGATAGTCCGTGGCGTAGTCCACGCGCGTCTGGAAGGTGCCGGCGGTGGCCCCCTGCAGGAGGACGCTCAGGCCCAGGGTGTTGGGGCCGGTGGCCGCGCCGTAGTTGGCGGTGAGGAGGTCCAGCTTCCCGTCGCCGTTGAGGTCCACGGCCTTGAGGGCGGCGGGGTTCACGCCGGTGGCGTAGTCCACGGCCGGCGCAAAGGCGCCGGCGCTGGTCTGAAGCAGGACCGAGACCGCGTTGGCGGAGGTGGCCACGGCGAGGTCCGGCAGGCCATTGCCGTCGAGATCGCCCACGGCCACGGCCTGGGGATCGCCCCCGACGGCGATGGCCAGCGGCGGGTTGAAGGAACCGGCGGCGGTCTGGACGAAGACCAGCACGCTGTTGGCGCCGCTGGCGGCCACCGCGAGGTCCGGCAGGCCATCCCCGGTCAGGTCGCCCACGGCCACGTCCAGGGGCGTGCGGCCCGGGGTGGACAGGACCGTGGCGGGGAGGAAGGAGCCGGGATGGGCCGCGTCCGCCAGCCGCACGGACACGGAGGCGTCGTCCGCGTTGGCCACCACCAGGTCGGGGTGGCCGTCGCCGTTGACGTCGGCCAGCACGAAGTTCGCCGGGCCTGCGCCCACCCCGAACCGGGTGGGGGGCAGCGCGAACTGGCCGGCGGCCATCTGGTACCGCGTGCTGATGTAACCCTGCGTCGCGCTCCCGTCCACGCTGGTGGACACCATGCCCAGGAGGTCTGGCAGCCCGTTGCCGTCCACATCGGCCACCGCGATCCCGTTCACCAGGTAGCCGTGGGAGGGACCGGTGCTGTCCGAACTCGAGCAGCCCACCAGGGCGGCCAGGCCGAGAGAGCCGAGGAGGAGGAGGGCGGGGCGCCGCATGGGGGACTCCGGGTGACGGTTCCAGGGTGGGGATCTCTGTTGCAACCGGCAAGGGGCAGGCGTTGGACCCGGACTCCGGGCCGGGGGTTGAGGGGCCCCTCCGGGATGGCGCAGGGCGGCGGAGGGTTCCCTCAGATCTCCTCGACGCTCACCCGCCAGGTCACCAGCTCCCGGGGAAGGAGGGCCGGCCAGTAGGCGACGATCTCCTGGGCCTTGGGACGGCCTCCCGCGAATCCGGTCACCCCGGCGGGGCCGGCCGTGACGAGGGGGGCGATCTCGCGGCCGAAGCGCTCCACCTTCTTCCGATCCGCGTCCTTCACGCTGAGGCGGAGGACGATCTCGGCGGGCTCGGCCGGCGCGGGGGCGATGCCGGCGTGGACCGTGCTGGCGCCCAGGAACTCGGCATCCGTGTGCTCGTACTCGCAGCCCGCGGCCTTCAACCGCTTCCAGACGATGTCGGCGCAGAGGCGGGCCTTCTCCAGGGCCCGGGGCCCGCTCAGCACCAGCTGGCCCGTGGCCTTGTAGCCCTTCAGGTAGGCCCCGCTCACCTTCAGGAACGGCGTGCGGGGCTTGCCCTTCACGCCATGGACCCGCACCCGGTCGGGGCCGTCCTGCGCCAGCTGGATGCTGGTGAAGTCCGCGACCACGTCCGGGGTGATGTAGTTCTTCGGATCACCCATCTCGTACACCAGCTGCTCGCTCACGGTGTCCACGGTGACCATGCCGCCGGTGCCCGCGTGCTTGGTGATGACGAAGGTGCCGTCCTCCGAGCACTCCGCGATGGGGTAGCCCACGTTCCAGAGCTCGGGCACCTCCCACCAGCGGCTGAAGTTCCCGCCGGTGCTCTGGGCGCCGCACTCCAGGATGTGCCCGGCCACGGTGCCCGCCGCCAGCCGGTCCCAGTCGTCCGCGGCCCACTTGAACTCGTGGAGGAGGGGGGCCAGGGTCAGGCCGGGATCGGTGCAGCGGCCCGTCAGCACGATGTCGGCGCCGGTGTCCAGGGCCTCCACCATGGCCTGGGTCTGGAGGTAGACGTTGGCGCTGAGGATCTCCCGGGGGGCGTCGAAGAGCCCTTCGCCGGTGTCCATGTTGCCCAGCTGGAGGCCCTGGGCCTTGAATTCGGACAGCCGGCCCAGCACGTCATCGCCCGTCACCGTGGCGATCTTCACGCCCTTCACGCCGAGCTTCTTCGCCACCTCCAGCACGGCGGTCCGGCAGGCCTCGGGGTTCACCCCTCCGGCGTTGGCCACCACCCGGATGCCCTTGGCCTTGAGCTGGGGGAGGGTCCGTTTCATGAGATCCACGAAATCCGTGGCGTAGCCCAGCTGGGGATCCTTCCGCCGCTGCTTCTGCATGATGGAGAGGGTGACTTCCGCCAGGTAGTCGAGGGTGAGGTAGTCGATCCCCCCGGCCTCCACCAGACGCACGGGGGCGTCGATGCTGTCCCCCCAGAAACCCTGGCCGTTGGCGATGCGCACGAGCTTGGACATGTCGGACTCCGATCGAGACGGACCTCCAGCTTAGAATGCGCTGCGAAACAGTCAGCGCCCTTTCTGATGGTTTCGTTACGGATTCTTAGGCCGTCCCTGCGATGGAGGCGAAGCCCCCGGATTCCGGGAGCGGCTTACTCGTACCGGAGGGCTCGATGGGACGGGGACCCATCCGCGAGGCGACGCCGAGCGGGAGGACGCGCCGGGGGCGCGTCCGATCTGGGGGTTGTCGGCGGAGCCGCGGGATCCCGAGGCGCGGAGCTACTCGTAGCGGAGCGCCTCGATGGGATCCAGCTTGCTGGCCTTGGCGGCGGGGTAGAGGCCGAAGGTCAGGCCGACGCTGGCGGGCACGAGGAGGGAGGCGGCGATGGACCAGAGGGGGACGCCCCCGAGGTGCTTCATCAGGACCTGGCTGAGCACCGTGCCGAACCCCAGCCCCAGGGCGAGCCCGATGAGTCCGCCCAGGAGGCAGAGCACCACGGCCTCGATGAGGAACTGGACCAGGATGTGCTTCCGCCGGGCGCCCAGGGCCTTGCGGACGCCGATCTCCCGGGTGCGTTCCGTGACGCTGACCAGCATGATGTTCATCACGCCGATGCCGCCCACCAGGAGGCTGATGCCCACCATGGCCCCGCTGGCGAGCATGAGCGTGCGGCTGATCTTCTCCACCTGCTCCACCGCCCGCCCGTTGCTCTCCAGCATGAAGTTGTCCGCGTCCCCGCCCTGCAGGCCGCGGATGCGGCGGAGGGCCAGGCGCAGGGATTCCTCGGCCTCCTTCACCGGGATCCTCCCGTCCACCTGGAGCCGCCAGAAGGGGTTGTCGAAGGCGCCGGGGCGGGCCAGTTCCCGGAAGCTGCCGAAGGGGACGTAGAACATGGCGTCCGGGCCCCACATGGCCGCGGTCTCCTCGTCGTCCTCCTGGGGCATGAAGGGGATGTCCCCGTGCTTCTTGAGGATGCCGATGAGCTCGGCGGTCTGGCCATTGACGGTGAAGGACCTTCCCAGGGAGGCCTCCGTGAAGCCCAGATCCTCGGCCACCCGGGCCCCCAGGATGGCCACGTTGGCCCGGGTGATCCGGTCGATGGCCGTGAAGCCCCGTCCGCATGCGAGATCCAGGTTGGCCAGGTCCAGTCCGTTCTCGTCGATGGCCGTGAGGTAGGTGATCCGGCGGGACAGGCTGCCGGCCTTCACCATCATCTGCTGGTTCCAGAGGTTGGTCTGGGGGCTGGCGACGGTGATCTCCGGGGCCAGCTCCCGCAGCTCCCGGAGGGTCTGCATGTCCACCGGCATCCGCTTGATCTTGGCGGAGGTGCGCTTCAGGAGGGGCACGTAGGAGCTGACGAAGAAGGTGTGGCTCCCCTCGCGCCGGACATCCGCCATGATGCGTCCCTCCAGGCTCTTGGTGAGGTCCACCACGGTGATGACGGAGGCCACGCCGATGATGATGCCGAGGGTGGTGAGGGCGCTCCGCATCCGGTGGGCCCAGAGACTCGCCAGGGCCGAGCGGAAGGTCTCCTGGAAGCGGGATCCCAGCTTCACGGGCGGGCTCCGCTCCCGGCCTCGGCCTTCACGGTGATGGCCTTCCCGTTGGCCAGGGCGGAGAGGAGCTTGGTGG
>JAJYBX010000126.1 GCA_021778785.1 Acidobacteriota bacterium | reverse complement strand
GAGGCGCCGCCTGGATCACAGGTCACGGGGAGGAGAACCCTTTGTGTGCGCGAATAAACCGCTTATTTGTATGCATTTAATAGGGAAGGACAAAGCGGCCGGTGGAGAGGACTGCGGCCCACCCGGACGGGGACTCGAACCGCATCCCGCTGCGCGGTCTGCCGGTCCCGCTCCCGGCCCTCCCCCGGAGGGCCTCCGCGGTCCCACTCGACGCTGGATCCCGGCCACGCCCGCGTGGCCGGGGTGGGTTCGAGTCCCGGCGTTCCAGATTGAAAAGCCCCCCGTGCGGGAGGCTTTTCAATCTGGGGCGGCTGATGGGACTCGAACCCACGACACCTGGAATCACAATCCAGTACTCTAACCAACTGAGCTACAGCCGCCGTTGGATCATCCAGACTATCCTGGTCGGCCTTTGCTGGCCAGCGGGAACCTTCGGGGGGCTTCGGCCACGCTAGAACATGCCGGCCGGTCCGGCGCGTGAGGTTGTCCATGAAGCGTCATGTCAAACAGGTCCTCGGCCTTTCGGCCTTCGCGGCAGTCTGCATGGCCCTGGGGATGGGGCTGAGCTACGGCTGGGTGGCCCGGGCCCAGGAGGAGAAGCCGGTGACGGTGGATCCCAAGGGGCTGGATCGGATGCCTCCCATCGCGGAGGTGGCCGAGAAGCTCAATCCCACGGTGGTGGCCATCACCAACACCAGCTTCGTCCGCCAGCGGCAGCCGGGGAACCCCTTCGGCGGCGGGGATGACTTCTTCGATTTCTTCTTCGGCCCCGGCGGGCCGGGCCATCCCCGGGTGCCCCGGGGAGGCGGCGACGCGGAGCAGCGGGCGGTGTCCGGCGGCTCGGGCGTGATCATCTCCCCTGATGGCGAGATCCTCACGAACTACCACGTGGTGGCCAGCATGGGCGAGCCCGGCAACTCGCTGGAGGTGAAGACGGTGGACGGCCGCACCTTCAAGGGCACGGTCCTGGGCAAGGACAAGGAACTGGACGTGGCCCTGGTGAAGATCGACGCCACCCACCTGCCCTTCGCCAAGCTCGGGGACTCCGATTCCCTCAAGATCGGCGAGTGGGTCGTGGCCATCGGCAATCCCCTGGGC
Source organism: Acidobacteriota bacterium (assembly GCA_021778785.1). Classification (GTDB taxonomy): domain Bacteria; phylum Acidobacteriota; class Holophagae; order Holophagales; family Holophagaceae; genus Geothrix. The sequence goes on along the minus strand of JAJYBX010000126.1, from coordinate 5,065 downwards.
CTCGAGCACACGGTCACCCAGGGCATCATCAGCGCCAAGGGCCGCAACCTGGACGGCGGCGTGAGTACCTTCCTCCAGACGGACGCCGCCATCAACCGCGGCAACTCCGGCGGCCCCCTGTTGAACCTGCGGGGCGAGGTGGTGGGCATCAACACGGCCATCAACCCCGCCGGCCAGAACATCGGCTTCGCCGTGCCCATCAGCATGGTGAACCGCATCCTCAAGGATCTGCGCACCGGGAAGCCCGTGAGCCGGGGCTACCTGGGCGTGACGCCCCAGGAGCTGGATTCTGTCTTCCAGGAGGCCCTGGGCGTGAAGCAGGGCGTGCTGGTGGGCTCCGTGGAGCGGGGCCAGCCCGCGGACAAGGCCGGGATCCAGCACCAGGACGTCATCACCAGCGTGGACGGGCAGGCCGTGAAGTCGCCGGATGACCTGGTGTCGGCCATCTCCAGCCGCCGCGCCGGGGACACGGTCAAGGTCGGCGTGGTCCGCAAGGGCAAGGCCATGACCTTCTCCGTCACCCTGGGCGACCGCAAGGCCATCGAGGCCCTGCGCGGCGGGTCGGAGGAGGGCCGGGGTGAGGATTCCCGCGGATCCGCCGAGGGCTCCAGCACCTTCAGCCTCCAGAAGGCCTATGGCTTCCAGGTGGGCGCCCTGGATCCGGTGACCCGGCACCAGTTCGGCATCGCCGAGGATCGCAGGGGCGTGGTGGTCATCTCCGTGGATCCGCGTTCCCCCGCGGCCGACCGCAGCCTCCAGGTGGGCATGATCATCACCGAGGCCGCGGGCCAGCCCGTGGGCAGCGTGGCGGAATTCACCGCCGCCGTGAGGAAGGTCTCGGGCAAGCCCCTCCTGCTCTACATCCAGGCCCCCCAGGGCAGCCAGCGGGTGACCCTGGCCATCCCGCCCCGCTGACCACCGGCCCCACCCCTGTCCCGGAGCCCCGCCCTTGGCGGGGCTCCGCTCATTCGGGTTAGACTGGGGAGCTCACCTCCGCCGAAGGACCTACCCATGGGCCAGCGTCTCCTCCTCGTGGACAGCGACCGGAGCTTCCTCAAGGAGCACCAGGTCAGCCTCGAGGCCGCGTTCGATCTGGAGGTCTCCGCCTCCCCCGACGGGGTCATCCCCCGCCTGGAACACGGGGGCTATGCCGCAGTGGTCATCTGCGTCGAGGTGGCCGAGAACAAGGGCTACGCCCTCTGCTCCACCATCCGCAAGAACCCCAAGCTGGCCGCCCTCAAGGTGGTGCTCATCAGCGCCAAGGCCAGCGAGGAGGAGTACCGGCGCCACCAGAGCCTGAAGGGCCGCGCCGACCTCTACCTGCACAAGCCCATCGCCCCCAGCGCCTTCGTGGCGGCCCTGACCCCCCTGGTCCCGGGTCGGACCCTCGATCCCGACAATCCCCTGGGCGAGCTGGTGGACACGGAGCTGGGCGACGACTGGCTGGATGGCCTGAAGAGCGCCCTGGAGGAGGGCGCGCCGGCCCCGATCCCGGCCGCGGTCCCGGCGTCCTCCGCCATCACGGGGGCCTTCGCGATCGTCCCGGAGCAGGTGTCCCCCTCCGCCGTCACCCGCAACCTGGACATGAAGGCCACCGCCCCGCCCGACACCACGCGGGCCCGCCTGCTGGAGGAGCAGGTCTCCGCCCTCCACGAGGAACTGCGGGCCAAGGACCAGAAACTCCAGGCCACCGCCGCCGAGCTGCAGCAGCTCCAGCGCCAGCTCAGCTCCGTGACCCAGAACCTGGACGAGATGGAGCGGCGCCAACGCGAGGCCGAGGCCCTGAAGCAGAAGCTGGCCGAGTCCGAGGCCGCCCTGCGGCGGGTGGAGGAGAGCGGGAGCCGGGACGGCGAGGCCCTCAAGACCCAGCTCAAGGAGGCCCTCACCGAGCGCACGGACCTGCTCCGCCAGGTGGAGGAGCTCAACCTCCAGCTCAGCGAGAAGACCCAGCGCACCATCGAGCTGCTCAAGGAGCGGGACCGGCTGCAGCACCGGGCGCTGGAGCTGGAGGGGGCCGTCCAGGACCGGGAGGCGGATCTCGCCGCGGCCCGGGAGGCCGAGGCCCAGCTGAACACCACCCTCGAGGGGATGGTGGAGAAGCAGACCGGCCTGGAGGAGGTCCACCAGTCCGCCCTGCTCGAGGTGGCCGCCCAGAAGGAGCGGGCCCACACCCTGCAGCTGGAGCTGGCGGGCCTGGAGGCCACCATGCGCGGCCAGGGCCGCGACCTGGCGGAGATCGGCGAGCGCCTGCAGCAGGCCGAGGCGGAGAACGAGGGGCTGCGGGAGGGCCTGGCCGAGCGGGACCGGCGGCTGGACACGCAGGAGCAGGAGGTCCGGCGCCTGGAGGCCGAGCTGCGCGCCATGGCCGAGGAGCTCGCCGAATCCCGCCAGCACCTCGACGAGGCCTCCATCCAGCACGAGGGCGAGCGGCTGGAGCTGATGAACGGGCTGGACCAGAAGGAGGCCGAACTGGGCCGCATGGCCCAGGTGCTCCAGGCCCAGCAGGAGGCCCACGCGGCCCTCGAGAGCGAGAAGCAGGCCGTGGAGGCCCGGCTGGTGGAGCACCGCGAGCGGCTCGGCCAGGTGGACGATCTCCTGCAGGAGGTGGCGGAGCGGCTTCGGCGGGGTTCGGACCTCGCCCGCGGCTAGCGGGGGCCGCCGGTGGTCCTCGGCGCGGCCCTGCTCTGCATCGCCCTCCTCCTGGCCAGCGCCTTCTTCGTCATGGCGGAGTTCGCCGCCGTGCGCGTGCGCGCCACCCAGCTCGAGGCCCTGGCGGACGGGGATCCCCGGGCGGTCCAGGCCCTGGAGGTCCACCGGGGGCTGGGCCACCACCTCTCCTCCGTGCAGGTGGGCATCGTCCTGTGCGCGATCTCCCTCGGCGCCGTGGGCGAGGACCTCTTCGCCCAGCTGTTCCAGCGGCTCTTCGGCCGCATCCCCTGGCCGGGGCTGCGCCTTCCCCTCAGCAGCGGGCTGGCCCTGCTCATCATGACCACCCTCGACGTGGTGCTGGCCGAGCTGGTGCCCCGCAGCGTGGCCATCCAGGCCGCCACCCCCTGGGCCCTGCGGACGGCCCGGCCCCTGCTGGCCTGGTCGCGCCTGGTGCGGCCCCTCACCTGGGCCCTCACCCACCTCAGCCACCTCGTGCTGCGGCTCTTCGGCATCCAACCGGGGGCCGCGGAGGACGCCCTGCCCTCCGAGGAGGAGTTCAAGCGCATGCTCGAACACAGCCAGGCCCAGGGCCGGCTGGAGCTGCGCCGCAAGGAGCTCATCGAGAACCTCTTCGACTTCACCCGGCGCACGGTGAAGGAGATCGCCGTGCCCCGCGCCCGGGTGGTCTGCTTCGACCTGCAGCACAGCCTGGCGGACAACCTGGCCCTCGCCCGCCGCACGCCCCACACGCGGATCCCCCTGGTGGACGGCGACCTCGACCGCGTCGTGGGCGTGGTGCACCTCAAGGAGCTGCTCTGGGCCCTGCACGAGCGGGAGGAGGCTCCCGACCTGCGGGCCTTCGCCCGCCCGGCCTTCTTCGTGCCGGAGATGAAACCCATCCAGGGCCTCCTGCTGGAGTTCCAGCAGCGCAAGCAGCACCTGGCCCTCATGGTGAACGAGCATGGCGGCGTGGACGGCCTCGTCACCCTGGAGGATGTGCTGGAGGAGCTGGTGGGGGAGATCCAGGACGAGTTCGACCGCGAGGCCATCCAGCTCCGGCGCACCCGCGGGGGCGGCTGGCTGGCCCAGGGCAATGTCCTCCTGGAGCAGCTGGAGGACCACCTGCACCTCGACCTCCAGGCCGAGGAGGGCTCCGTGAGCCTGGGCGGCTACCTCCAGGAGCAGCTGGGCCGGATCCTCCGCCCCGGCGACGACCTGCGCATCCAGGGCTGGCACATCCGCGTGCTCTCCATGCGCGGGTTGGCCCCCGGCCAGTTCCTGCTGCGGCCCCTGCCCCCGGACACGGACGATGACGGCACCCCTTGAGGGCTTCCTCCTGGCCGCGGGCCTGGGCACGCGCATGGGCGCCCTGAGCGCCTGCCTGCCCAAGCCCGCCTGGACCCTCCGCGGCCGGCCCCTGCTCCAATGGGGGGCCGCCGCCCTGCAGGCCGCCGGGGCCCGCCACCTGGCCTGCAACGCCCACCTGCACCCGGACCGCCTGCGGGCCGTGGCCGACGGGATCGAGGTCTGCGACGAACCCCGGCTGCTGGGCAGCGCCGGCGGCCTGCGCCACGCCCTGGGGCGGGTGGCGGGCGAACTGCTGGTGTGGAACGCGGACATCTGGGCCGACGCCGTGCCCTTCGACCGGCTGCGTGGAAGCCACCGCGCGGCCCGCGCGGAGCTGAGCTGGCTGCTGGTGCCCCACCCCGGCGGCCCCTGGAACCCGGTCTGGCTGGACGCCGGGGACCGCGTCCTCCCCAAGGGCGAGACGGGGCCGAAGGGCCCCTTCCACTTCACCGGCGCCGCCGCCTGGTCGCCGGAGGCCCTGGCGCTCCTGCCCGAGGGCCCCAGCGAGATGGATGACCTGAGGCCCAGGCTGGCCCTGCACCTGGGCGTGGTGGCCGAACCCTTCCCCTGGCGGGAGGTGGGCACGCCGGACGCCCTCATCGAGGCCGCCGCCGGGCTGGCCCCGGAGCAGGAGGGCCGCCTCCCCGGTTGCTACGTCCACCCCGGCGCCGCCCCCGCCGGCCGCCTCACCCGCTGCGTCCTGGGCCCCGGCGCCGCGCCCCCGCCCTCGATCACCGACGCCGACGCCCTCTGGTTCGCCGAAGGCGGCCACCAGGTGCGCCTGGGGCTCTGAACGGATCTCCACGAAGGACACGAAGACTGAACGAAGACCACGAATGGCACGCCCCGCGGCCGGGGCCAGCCCCCCTTGGTGTCCTCGCCTTCCCTTCGTGCTCTTCGTGGAGATTCTTTCCCTCTCGCACGATGGGAGTACCCTGATCCGATGGACCCCCGTCTCGCCCGCGCCCTGGAACGCTGGGACCTGAAGGTCCCCCGGCCCCTGGCGGGGGACGTGGGGGCGCGGCAGTACGTGCGGGTGGACCACCCCCAGGTGGGCACGGCCCTGGTG
>JAJYBX010000125.1 GCA_021778785.1 Acidobacteriota bacterium | reverse complement strand
CACCGAAGGCCGCCACCTGCAGCTCCGGCGCGGCCACGAGGCGCACGTCGTCGAACTTCCGGTAGCGGTAGAGCCAGTACTCGCCGCCCTGGTAGAGGGTCACGGGCTCGCACACGAGGCCGGTGCGGGCCTCCTCGGCCCTGCGGAGCTCGGCCAGGGCGTTGCGCCGGGCGACAAGAGCCTGCGCGTCCGTCATGCCCGTCTTCACCGCCGCCTCCACCCGCGCGGTGACGTCCTCGCTGGAGACCAGCTCCATGAGCTCCAGGCCCGGGGCCTTCAGCTCGTGGTCCCGGTCGGCCGCGGCGAAGCCATCCTTCACGTAGTCGGCCTTCGCGCTGGAGAGCTGGGCGATGACGCCCCGGCCCACGTGGTGGTTGGTGATGACGAGGCCGTCGGCGCTGACGAAGGCGCCAGTCCCGCCGGGGAAGCGCACCGTGGCCAGCTGGAGCCGGTGGAGCCAGGCCGCATCCGGCGCGAAGCCGTACTTGGCCTGGATCCGCTTCACGGGCACATTGTCGAAGGTCCACATGCCCTCGTCGGCGCGGAGGGCCGGCAAGGCGAAAACGAGCAGGAGGGCGAGGGCGGTCGATCGCACAAAAACTCCCAAGAGATGTCATCCACAGATTCCACAGATTCCACAGATTCAGTCCGCTTTTGAATCTGTGTCATCTGTGGAATCTGTGGATGGAAAAGCCTTTCGCTACTTGCCGGTCAGCTCGTCGGCGAGGGCGCCGGCGCCGTAGACCTTGCGCAGGGCCTCGGTGATGGCCAGGGCGTCCACGGAGACGCCGCGGTTCACCTTCTCGTCGTAGAAGTAGTTGCCGGGCAGGCTCTCGATGTTGCCATCGAAGATGAGGCCCACCAGCTCAGCCTTCTTGTCCACCACGGGCGAGCCGGAGTTGCCGCCGATGATGTCCACGGCGTGGACGAAGTCGAAGGGCGTGGACAGATCCAGGTCCTTGCGGTGGTCGATCCAGCGCTGCGGCAGTTCCCAGGCGCCGCCGTGGGCCTTCGCGGCGTTGCCGCCCCAGCCGTCGTAGCGGTCGAAGAGGCCGCCGAAGGTGGTGAAGGGCTGGATGAGGGTGCCGTTGGCGGGGTAGCCCTCCACGGGCCCGTAGGTGAGGCGCAGGGTGAACGTCGCATCCGGGTAGGTGGACTTGCCGTAGACGGCGAAGCGGGCCTTGGCGATGCGGGAGGCCTGCTCGGTGATGACCGCGGTCACCTGGTCGTCCATCTGCTTGCGGAGCTTCCGGGCGATGGGATCGAGCTTCTTCGCCAGGAGGATCATGGGATCCGTGCTGGCGTCCACGGCCTTCTTCCCGCCCTCGATCAGGGCTTTCCGCACGGCGGGATCGCCCAGCTTCGAACCCTCGACCGCCGCCTTGGCCACGGCCTCGGGAGACTGGCCGCCCAGCAGGGCCTTCACGTAGGGATGCTGGGGGCCCAGCGCCTTCTGGGCCTCGGCGAGGCCCCGGGCGAACATGAATTCCTCCTGCTCGGGGTAGTAGGGCGCCGGGATGGCCAGGCGCATCTTCGTGACCTTCAGGTTCGCGTCGCTGAACTCGGGCAGCCGCTTCTCGCTGGGCTTGCCCTCCTCCGTCGTCAGGCGCACCAGGGTGAGGGCGTAGCCCAGGAGGGTGGAATGGGCGGTGCTGACGTACATCGCCTCATGGATCAGGGGCTTCTCGACGGCCAGGACCTTCTCGATGCGGCCCCAGCTCGGTCCGGCCTCCGCGGCCAGCTTCGGATCCTTCGCCACCTTCCCGCGGAAGTCCTTCTCGGCGGCGGCGATGCGGGCCATGGCGGCCTTGTCCTCCAGGCCGGACTTGTAGCCGCGGATGGCCTTGAGGCTGTTCTCGATGCCGAAGATCTGGGTGTTCACCTGGCGGGCGGCCTCGGGGGAACGCCCGGCGTAGGCCATCAGCGCGGTGCGGTAGTCCTCCAGGAACTTCAGGCGGAGGGGGATGGCGACCTCGCCGGCGAACTTCATCTGGGCCAGGGTGTCCTGGCGGCTGGTGCGGCCCGGATGGCCGGTGACGAAGGTGAGGTCGCCGGCCTTCACGCCGTTCTTCGTCCAGTGGAGGAAGTCCTTCGGCTGGTAGGGCTTGCCGTCCTCATAGACGCGGAAGATGGAGAAGTCCAGGTTGTGGCGGGGGTAGGTGAAGTTGTCGTAGTCGCCGCCGAAGAAGGCGATCTGCTGCTCGGGCGCGAAGACCAGGCGCACGTCGGTGTGCTTCTTGTAGCTGTAGATCCAGTGCTCGCCGCCCTGGTAGAGGCTCACGTGCTCGCAGGTGAGGCCCGACTTCTTCTGCATCTCGTCCTTGATCTTCTCGATCTCGGCCTCGCGGACCTTGAGGGCCTCCTTCTCGGAGGTGCCGGGCTTGACGGCCTTGTTCACCCGGTCCGTCACGTTGTCCATGGTCATGAGGGTGAGCACCTCCAGGCCCGGCACCTTGATCTCCTGGGCCTGGGTGGGGGCGTAGAAGCCGTTCTTCACGTAGTCGTGGTCCTTGTCGCTCACCCGCTGGATCCAGCCGCGGCCCACGTGGTGGTTGGTGAGCACCAGGCCGTCGGCGCTCACAAAGGAGCCGGAGCCGCCGGGGAAGCGCAGGGCCGACAGGCGCACATGGTCCAGCCAGGCCTGGTCGGGGGCCCAGCCGTACTTGGCCTGGATCGCCTTGGTCGGCAGGTTGTCGAAGGTCCACATGCCTTCTTCGGCACGGAGGGAGGCGCCGGCCAGGGCGAGGGCGAGGGCCGGAAGGAGGAGGGTTCGGAAGCGGGATCGCATGGAAACTCCAGGGTGGATGGGAGTAACCATCGTAACACTACGTATTCCGGATTCAGATGACCTTCTGGGCAGGTTTGATTCGATGTAAACCTTCGGTAAACCATATGGATCCATTGCCCGGTTAGCCTTTTTCCGACTATTCTGAAACCCGAACGCGACCATGACGCCCCCCTTCCGAAGGTTCCTGAAGCGCACCGCCGCCGGCCTGATGCTGGGGCTGGCGCTCGTGTACCTCCTGCACTCGGCCTCCCACGCGGGCATCGGGGAGATCGCCCCGCCCCCCGCCGGACAGGCCGTGGCCGTGACCTTCGACCCCTTCGTCTATGCGGAATCCCAGACCGGCGATGGCGTCGCCGGCTGCCACTTCTTCTGCAACCACGGTTGCCCCGTCCCCCCCCTTCCGGAGGCCCCGGCCCTTCCCGCGGCCCTTCCCGGACGGGCCTTCCTGCCCCGCCTGCACGCCTTCCCGCGCGGCCGCACCGCCCGCCCGGAAACCGCCCCGCCCCGGGCCCTCGCCTGATCGAGTCGACGCTCCGCCTGCCCGGGTGACCCCGGGGAGGTTCCGAATGTCCCTTTCACGAGGAAACCCATGTTCCGATCCCTCTTCCTGGGGACGGTGGCCTGTGCCCTGTCGGCCCAGGCCCCTGCACCGCCCCTCACCTATGACGCCCTCCTGGCCCGGGCCAAGGCCGATCCCGTGCTCCTGCGGATCGAAGCCGATCTCGCCGCCCGCCACCGCCAGCTGGCCGCCACCGGCGGGTTCCTGAAGGAAGGCCCCACGGTCCTGGCCGAGGGCGGCCGGCGGGTGGGCCCCGTGACCACCACCACCGACAAGGTGGCCCAGGTGGACGCCCCCCTTCTGCTGGCGCCGCGCATCCGCGGCGAGGCCCAGCGCACCCTGGATGCCAACCAGCGGACCGCCCTGGCCCTGGGCCGGGCGGAGGCGCGCCACCGCCTGCGGCTCGCCTACCTGGAGGCCTGGCTCGCCCAGGCCCAGCTGCGCCTGAGGACCGGCCAGTCGGAGACCATGGAGACCTGGCTGCGGGTGGCCCGCGCCCGGGTGGCCTCCGGATCGGATCCGGCCTACCAGGCCGAGCTGGTCCGCGGCGACCTGGTGCGGCAGCGGACCGAGCTGGGCGATGCCCTCCGCCGCTCCGCCGAGGCGTGGGCGGCCCTCCGGGCCCTGGCCGACCTGCCGCCGGAGCCCCTGCCCCTGGCGGATCCGGGTCCCGCGGCCCTGCCCGACCCGGCGCCCCTGCCCGCCGCCTTCGGCTCCAGCCTGGTCCGCCGGGCCCTGGCGGACCGCCTGGCCACCGAGCAGGCCGGCTTCCGGCTGCAGCAGGCCGTGCAGGCCTCCCGCTGGAGCGTGCGGGGCAGCTACGCCTCCGAGGGCGAGGAACGCATCACCCGCCTGGGCGTGGCCTTCCGCCTGCCCCGGGCCGGGGAGCTGGGCGCCCTGCGCCGGGAGCAGGCCGCGGGCCAGGCCGCCCTCCGGCGCGAGGGTGAATCCGCGGACCTCCAGCTCGCCTCCCGTTTCGACACCGCCCTGGCCCGCCTCCGGGCCTTCGGGGAGCCCCCGGAGCCCCAGGGCTTCGACGCCGCCCTGCAGGCCGTGGATCTGCGGCTGCAGGAAGGCAAGGAGCGGCCCTCCGAGGCCCTCCTCCTCCGCCGCCAGCTCCTGGAGGCCCAGTCCGCCACCCTGCAGCGCCTGCGGGACGCCCACGCCCTGATCGCCGAACTCGACCTTCTGACCCTTGGAGATGCCCGATGAAGCCGTCCACGATGCCCACCCTCGCCCTGGCTGCCACGCTGCTGGGCCTCGGGGGCTGCAAGACCGCCCCGCCGACCGCGGCCGGAGCCGCGCCCGCCCAGGCGGAAGCCGCCGCCGACCGGGTGCCCCTGAAGGCCGTGCAGGAGGGCCTGCACACCCTCACCGTCCCGGCCCCCTCCGAGCTGACGGTCTGGTTCCCCGCGGAAGCCGCAGGGGATGAATCCGCCCGGGCCCTGCTCACGGCCCCCGTCAGCGGGATGGTCGCCTCCGCCCCCGCCGCCCCGGGCCGCCCGGTGGCCAAGGGCGCCCCCCTGCTCACCCTGCGGAGCCCTGAGCTGGCGGACCTGAAGTCCCGGTGGCTCACGGCCCAGGCCCGCCTGCGGCGCACCCAGACCGAACTGGCCCGCGAGCAGCGGCTGGCCGCGGCCCAGGCCGGCGCCCGCCGGGACCTGGAGACCGCCGAGGCGGAACACGCCAGCGCCGCCGCCGAGGCCGAGTCCGCCCGCATCGCCCTGCAGGCCCGCGGCGTGGCCCCGGACCAGGCCGACGGCACCTATGTCCTCCGCGCCCCCGCCGCCGGCACGGTGGTGGAGTGGAAGGCCCGGCTGGGCCAGGGCGTGGCCATGAACGAGGAGCTGGGCGCCTTCCAGGCGGCCTCCGCCTCGCTGGCGGTGCTGGAACTGCCGCCTCCGGCCCCCGCGGCCTGGAAGCTGGGCAGCCGCACCGCCGTCCGGTACGACGACCGCACCTGGAAGGGCGAGGTCGCCGGCCTGCCCTCCGCCATGGGCGAGATGACCCACCGCATGACCTACCGGCTGCGCCTCTCCGGCGCCCCCCTGCCCATCCCCGGGACCCCGCTGGAAGTGCAGGTGCCCGTGGGGCACGGCATCCTCCTGCCCACCGCCGCCCTGCAGCAGGTCGAGGGCGTCTGGGGCGTCTTCCTCCAGGAGGGGGACCAGGCCCGCTTCCAGCCCGTGAAGCGCGGCCCGGATGTGGCGCGCAACACGTTGGTGCTGGAGGGTCTCCCCACCGGCGCCAAGGTGGTCACGGACGGTTCGTACCTCCTCAAGTCGAAGCTGATGCGCCTGAAGTTCGGAGGCGGCGATGAGTGAGACCCACAAGCTGCTCACCCGCTGGTTCACCTGGCTGCTGCCCAAGCGCGGCCTCGTCTACGGCGCCACGCTGCTGCTCGCCTTCCTGGGCGTGCTCACCTTCTTCAGCCTGAAGCGCGACCTCATCCCCGACCTGTCCCTGCCCTCGCTGCAGCTGCTCATCCAGAGCCCCGGCCGCGCCGCCTCCGAGCTGGAGCTCACCGTGGCCCAGCCCGTGGAGCAGGCCGTGGGCGGGCTCCCGGGCGTGAAGCGCGTGGTGAGCACCGTCCAGGCCGGCCTCGTGCAGGTGGTCATCGCCTTCGAGGGCGGCACCGACCCCTGGCGCTCGCGCCAGCTGGTGGGCGAGCGCCTGGCGGCCATCATGGGCGGCTTCCCGCCCGGCACCCTGTCGCCGCTCGTGACCAGCGCCGCGGGCCGCCTCCAGGAGATCCAGGAGCTGGTGCTGATGGGCCCCACCGTGGGTCCCGTCGCCATCCGCGACCAGGCGGTGAAGGTCATCGTGCCC
>JAJYBX010000124.1 GCA_021778785.1 Acidobacteriota bacterium | reverse complement strand
GCACGGTCATGTCGTTGCCGCCCACGAACTGCATGCCCAGCTTGATCCGCGGGTTGTTCGCGATGTGCCAGGGGTGGACGTAGGCGAGGCTGACGAGGATGATGCCCCAGCTGATGGCCAGGGCCATGCCCTTGTACTTCATGAAGTCGAAGGCGGCGCCCTTGAAGAACGTGTGGGTGCCCACGGAGAGGGTCTTGGTGCCGGGATGGTGCTCCAGCACCCAGTCGTAGATGAACCGGCTGATGTAGATGCTGGTGAAGAGGCTGGCCACCACGCCCACGGTGAGGGTGACGGCGAAGCCCTTCACGGGACCCGTGCCGAAGATGAACAGCAGGAGGGCCGCGAAGAGCTGGGTCACGTGGCTGTCCACGATGGTCCAGAACACCCGGTCGAAACCCGCATCGATGGCGCCCGGCACACTCTTGCCCAGGGCCAGTTCCTCCTTGATGCGCTCGAAGATGAGGATGTTGGCGTCCACGGCCATGCCCAGTGTCAGCGCGAAGCCCGCGATGCCCGGCAGGGTGAGGGTCGCCCGGAAGGACCCCAGCAGCCCCAGCATCACCACGACGTTCACGGTGAGGGCCACGATCGCGTTGAGCCCGGACCAGTGGTAGAAGACCACCATGAACAGGATGATCGTGAGGAAGCCGATGAGGGCGGCCCTCACGCCAGCGTGGATGGAGTCGCGGCCGAGGCCGGGACCCACCACCCGCTCCTCCAGGAACTTCATGGGCGCGCGCAGGGCGCCGCTGCGGAGCTGGCTGGCCAGGTCATCGGCGTCCTGGGCGGTGAAGTTGCCGCTGATGCGCACGGCGCCGCCGATGATCTTCTCCTTGGCGCTCAGCTCCGTGATGATCTTGTGGTCCAGCACGATGGCGATGAGGCGGTTCTCGTCCGCGGCGATGCCGGTGAGGCGGGCGAAATCGTCATCCCCCTTCTTGTTGAGGGTGAAGTTGACCTCGTTGGCCTCGGTCTGGGGGTTGGAGGATCGGTGGGCATCGATGATGTCGGCGCCATCCACGCTCATGGTGCGGTCGAGCAGCACCCAGGCGGTGATCTTCTCCTCGCCGGGCTTGGCCTTCTCCACGGGCTGGCCGGCCCGGCGGGCCGCGCGGTCGCTCTCGATCTCGGGCCGCAGCTCGAACTGCTCGGGGATCTTCCCCTGGAAGTGGGCCAGGGCCGCCTCGCGGGTGGGGAACTTGATGACATCCGTCTTGGCCAGGAGCCGCTGCTCCAGGTGGCCCGGCGTGGCCAGCAGCTTCTTGATGCGCTCGCGGTCGCCTTCCTCGATGCCGGGGATCTCCACCACGATGCGGTTGCCCTCGGCGCCGCTGGCGGTGATCTCGGGCTCCAGCACGTTGGCGGGGTCGATGTCGCGGATGCGCTTCTCGATGACCTCCAGGGCCCGCTTGTTGGCGTCATCTTTCAGCTGCTTCTGGTAGTCCGACTTCTGGGAGAGGCGGTAGGCCGGCCCCTCCTCCGCCAGGCTGTAGCCGGGGAAGAAGTCCTTCACCACCTTCTCGAGGGTGGCCTTCTGGTCGGCACCGGCTCCGTCCACGCGCAGCGTGGCCCCGTCCACCTCGACGGCGGCGGCGGTCAGCCCCTTGTCCCGCAGGCGGGAGGCCAGCCGGTCCCGCGTGTCGCGCAGGTCCACGGCGAGGGCCTCCTGGCCCTGGACTTCCAGCTCGAAGTGGACGCCGCCCCGGAGGTCGAGGCCCAGCTTCACCTTGGAGAGGGGTGTGAAGAAGTAGCCGCATCCGGCGAGCACGGCGAGGACGATGATGAGGCGCCAGAGGCTCCGTTTGGTCACGGGGCGCTCCTAGAGAAGGCGGCCCGGCATGGCCGGGCCGGGAGGAAGGAGGATCAGTTCTGGGACTCGGGTTCGGCGGCGAGGGCGGCCACGGCGGTGCGGCGGGCCTTCACGACACTCCCGCCGAGCTTCAGCCAGATGTGCTTGTCCTCGACGCGGTCGATGGTGGCGTAGAGGCCGGAGGTCAGGATGACCTCATCCCCGGACTTCAGCTTCGAGAGGCGGGCCTCCATCTCCTTCCGGGCCTTGCTCTGGGGCCGGATGAGAAGGAAGTAGAACATCAGGGCCATGCCGCCGATGAACACGAACTGCGTCCATCCCGGAGGGCCGGAGGCGGGGGTCTGCTGGATCAGGGCGAAGGTCATTCAGGGCTCCTCGGTCATCCATCCGGTGCGCGCGGCCTGGGCGAAGGCGGGGAAACGGTCCTCCAGCAGGGCCTGGCGCGCGGCTCGGGTGAGCCCCACAGTGTAGCTCAGGTTGTGGATGGTGTTCAGTGTGAAGCCCAGCAGCTCGCCGCAACGGAAGAGGTGGTGCAGGTAGGCCCGGCTGAAGGTCCTGCAGGTGTAGCAGCCGCAGTCGGGGTCCAGGGGCAGGTCCGCCTCCCGGTGGCGGGCGTTCTTGAGGTTGAGCTTGCCCCGGCTGGTGAGGATCCGGCCGTGGCGGGCCTCCCGGCTGGGCAGGACGCAGTCGAAGAGGTCCACCCCCTGCTCGATGCCGAAGAGCAGGTCCTCGGGCGTGCCCACCCCCATGAGGTAGCGGGGGCGCTCCGGCGGCAGCTCCTTCACGAATTCGGCCAGGACCGCATTCATCTCCGCCTTGGGCTCGCCCACGCTGAGGCCGCCCACGGCGAAGCCCTGGAAGGGGGTCTTCGCGTCCAGCTCCAGGGCCTCGGCCAGATGGCGCCGCCGCAGGTCCAGGTGGACGCCCCCCTGGTTGATGGCGAAGAGGCCCTGGTGCGGCTGCAGGGGCACCGCGCGGCTCCGGGCCAGCCAGCGGGTGGTGAGGGCCATGCTCTCCTCCAGCCTGGACCGCTCCATCCGCCCCGGCGGGCACTCGTCCAGGGCCATGCAGATGTCGGAACCCAGGTTCCGCTGGATCTCCAGGCTCCGCTCCGGCGAGAGGAACTGCGGGCTCCCGTCCACATGACTCTGGAAGGTGACGCCCTCCTCGGTCATCTTCCGCAACGAGGCCAGGGAGAACACCTGGAAGCCGCCGGAGTCCGTGAGGATCGGCCCCTCCCAGCCCATGAAGCGGTGGAGGCCGCCCAGCTTCGCCACCAGCCCGTCTCCGGGCCGGAGCCCCAGGTGGTAGGTGTTCCCGAGGATCACCTGGGGGCCGATCTCGCGGAGTTGGGCCGGAGTAATCGCCTTCACCGTCCCCTGGGTGCCCACGGGCATGAAGGCCGGCGTGAGGACCTCGCCGTGCGCGGTGGCGAAGCGCCCGGCCCGTGGGGATCCGGAACCTGGGGATTCCTTCTGGACTGCGAACAGACGAGTTGTGATCGATGACATGAGTGTGACCCGGCCTTCTTAACAAAAATTAACAACCCCACCGATTTGACCCGTGAACCCATCTTGGAACAGACATGAAAAAAACGCGGAACACCGCGCCCGTCTGGCATTGCGCGGGTTTTCTGCGCTTGACCCGGGGGCAGTCCTTTGCCATCTTAGCCGTTGGGCCCGTCCCAGTTCTTTATCCCACTTTCCTGAAGCCGGATTGGTGATCCCGCCAGTTCGGCTCGCTGTTTTTCCCCGGATCTTTAAGGGAGTCGCATGAGCAAAGATCCCAAAAAACCTGCCCCCGCCAAGCCGGCCGCTCCCGCAGAGACGCTGGAGGATGCCGTCTACCGGTCCTCCCTGTCCGCCGGGAACACAGCCATCAAGCGGGGCAACCCCCTGGTGACCGTCCCCACGACGGTCGCCATGTACTGCCTCTTCGGCTTCGTGGCCTTCCAGCTGGCGAAGCAGACCGAGGCCGGCAAGAAGGTCATCAAGACCGTGGGCATCGATCTGGCCGAGACGGTGGATGCACCGCCGCCGCCGCCTCCGCCTCCGCCGCCGCCTCCGCCGCCGCCGCCACCGCCACCGGCCGCCGCGACCACGTCGGCGAAGGTGGACACGACGCCCATTGATCCGCGCCAGGAAGTGGTGCCCGAGACCGTGCCCAAGGAGCTGCCCAAGGTGGACCAGTCCCTCGGCGGCGTCCCCGGCGGCGTTCCCGGTGGTGTTCCGGGCGGCGTCATCGGTGGCGTGGTCGGCGGTGTGGTCGGCGGCGTCGTCGGCGGCACCGGCCGGGTGGTGGACTTCGACTTCAGCCAGATCAAGGTGAAGTACCAGCCGCCTCCGCCGCCCTACCCGCCCCTCGCCAAGATCGCGAAGATCCAGGGCACGGTGGTCGTGGAGATCGTCGTCGGTCCCGATGGCGTCCCCACCTCCGCCACCGCGAAGGAGGGCCCCCCCCAGCTCCGGCCGACGGCCGAAGCCTATGCCATGCAGTGGAAGTTCGAGCCGGCCATGCTTAACGGCGTGCCGCAGTACGCCCGCTTCAAGCTGACCATGCCCTTCCGCCTCCGGTAGGGCGCCACGCCGATCCGCACCTGACGACGGGCGGACTTCCGCCGAACCAACCCTCCTTACGCCACTTCACCCACTTACAAGGAAACCCCAATGAACCTGCTTGCTTCCCCCCTGGTGCTCGCGCTTGCCGAAGGGCAGGGCTTCTCCCCCATGGAGATCTGGCACGCCGCCTCGATCTTCAACAAGTTCATCATCATCCTGCTGTTCGTGCTGATCGCCCTGCAGATCTACGTCGCCATCGAGCGCTTCGTGACCTACGGGCAGAGCAACGCCGCCTCCGAGAAGTTCCTGAAGCTCTTCATGGACACCCTCCGCCGCGGTGACTTCGAGGCCGCCAAGCGCGCCGCCACCACCCACAACAAGTCCCACGTGGCCCTCGTGCTGAAGCACGGCCTGGACATCTTCCAGTACGAGAAGCAGCTCAAGACCATGAACCCCAACCACGACGCCATCCAGCCCGTCGAGCGCGCCATCGTTCGCGGCACCGCCGAGGTCGTCGAGCTCCTCAAGAAGGGCATGAGCAGCCTGGCCACCATCGGCGCCCTGGCCCCCTTCATCGGCCTGCTCGGCACCGTGGTCGGCATCATCAAGGTGTTCTCCGACCTGAAGACCAAGGGCGCTGGCGACATCAACGCCCTGGCCGGCTCCATCGGTGAGGCCCTGGCCACCACCGCCCTCGGCCTCGTGTGCGCCATCCCGGCCGTGTGGTTCTACAACCTGCTGACCAACAAGCAGGACATGGTCGTCACCAACATCAACAACGCGGCTTCCCAGATGATCGACGAGTTCATCCGCCGCGAGAGCCAGGCCTAGTCATTCCACCCCGGCCCGGGGGTGCAAGCCCCCGGGCCATTCTTTAAGGAGGACACCATGGATGCAGGTGGTGGTTCCAAGGGTGGCATGAAGGCCGACATCAATGTCACGCCGCTTGTGGACATCGTGCTGGTGTTGCTGATCATCTTCATCGTGATCACGCCCGCCGTGAACAATGCCGTCAAGCTGCCGCTCTCCAAGCATGCCCCGAAGGTGGACCAGCAGGAGGATCAGGGCGTCAAGTACCTCACCCTGATGTTCACCTCCAAGCGCGATCCCCGGACCTATGAAGTGACCGGCCCCGGCCCCATCCTGATCGACGACAAGGATGCCAAGGACGAGCGGTTCTCCATCAACAACGAGGCCGAGCAGCAGAAGCTCATCGACTACATCAACCGCAACGTCTCCCAGCACATGGACAAGCGGGTGTTCGTCAAGGCCGACGCCGATCTCCCCTTCAAGTACGTCAATGAGCTGTTCCAGGCCTGTCGCAAGGGTGGCGCCGACGAGGCGTCCATCGTGACGGCCGAGGACAAGAAGGAAGGAGGCCAGTAATGGATGCCGGTGGCCCCAAGGGCAAGCAGAAATCCGACATCAACGTCACCCCGTTGATCGACATCGTGCTGGTGCTCCTGATCGTCTTCATCGTGATGGTGCCCGGCCTCGCCAAGGCCATGAAGGTGGTGGTCCCCCAGGTCATCCAGACCACGACCCCGCCGAAGCCCGACCCGAACAATCCGCCCGTCGTCATCAGTGTCGACAAGGACGGCAAGTTGATGCTGCAGGCCGATCCCATCGATGCCGATGGCATCAAGCAGAGGCTTCCCGACATCGTCATGCTGCAGCCCCTGGGCTACCGCAAGATCTTCCTGAAGATCGACGAGGACGTGAAGTTCCAGAATGCCGTCGATGTCCTGGATGCCATCCGCGTGGCCTCCGACACGGCGAAGAAGAAGTCCCTGGAGCAGGCCGACAAGTTCCAGGGT
>JAJYBX010000123.1 GCA_021778785.1 Acidobacteriota bacterium | reverse complement strand
CAGCACGAAGGGCAGTTGCATCTCGCCGGCCCCGAAGCGCTCGCCCACCACCCTCATGGCGCCCAGCAGCACCTCGTTGATGAGCGTCAGGGGATCGTGGTCGCGCAGGGCCTCGTCCGCGTCCGTGAGGATGGCCTGCTTCTCGCCATCGAGGATGTCGCGGTGGAGGCGTTCCAGCACGGGCAGGTCGGCGCGGCGGTTCTCCACCTCGGCCGCCTTGCGGTTGCTGAAGCGGGCCAGGAGGGCCTTGAGGGGGTCGTAGCCTTCCCGGCGCCGGTCGTAGATCAGATCCTCGACGATCTGCCGGTCCTCGGGGTCGATGTTCGCGACCGGGATGACCTTGGACGAATTGAAGATGGCCAGGTCCAGGCCCTGCTGCACCGCGTGGTAGAGCATGAGGGCGTTCAGCACGTGGCGGGGGGCGGGGTTCAGGCCGAAGCTCACGTTGCTCACGCCGAGGAGGGTGCGCACGCCCGGCAGTTCCGCCTTGATGAGGCGGATGGCTTCCAGGGTCTCCACGGCCGAGCCGCGGAAGGCCTCGTCGCCGCTGCCGAGGGTGAAGGTGAGGGGATCCAGGATGAGGTCGCCGGGATCCAGGCCATAGTCCCCCACGGCCAGGGCATGGAGGCGGCGGGCGACGGCCAGCTTCTCCCCGCGGGTCTTGGCCATGCCGTGCTCGTCGATGGTGAGGGCGACGACGGCGGCGCCGTAGGTGCGGCAAAGCTCAAGGATGCGGCGGGCCTTGCCCTCGCCGTCCTCGAAGTTGATGGAGTTCACCACGCACTTGCCGGGGGCGAGCTGGAGGGCCCGTTCGACCACCGGCACCTCGGTGCTGTCGATCATGAGGGGCGGCGTCACCTGGGTGACGAGGCGGCTGAGGAGCGCGTCCATGTCCCGCGCCTCGTCGCGGCCCACGTAGGCCACGCAGAGGTCCAGGAGGTGGGCACCCTCCCGCTGCTGCTCCCGGGCGATGCCCACGAGGCCGTCCCAGTCCTCCGCCGCCAGCAGGTCGCGGAACTTCTTCGAGCCGTTCGCGTTGGTGCGCTCGCCTACGATGAGGGGGGCCGGTTCCTGCCGGAGGGTGACGGCCTGGTAGAGGCTGGCGGCGCTGCGCTCCAGCTTCGGTTCGCGGCGTGGCGGCGACAGGCGCTCCACGCCGGGGGCCAGGGCCCGGATGTGGTCGGGCGTGGTGCCGCAGCAGCCGCCCACGATGGCCAGGCCGAACTCGGACGCGGCATGCAGCACCTTCCCCGCGAAGGCCTCGGGCCCCAGCGGGTAGGCCACCTGGCCGTCCACGTTCAGGGGCAGGCCCGCGTTGGGCAGGCAGGAGAGGGCGAAGGGGCTTGCCTCCGCCAGGGTCTGGAGGTGCGCGTGCATCTCGTCGGGGCCCGTGGCGCAGTTGAGGCCCAGCACGTCGAGGCCCAGGGGCTCCACGCTGGCCAGCACGGCGCCGATCTCCGAGCCCACCAGCAGGGTGCCCGTGGTCTCCACCGTGGCCTGGACCCAGAGCGGCACCTTCCGCTTCGCGGCGGCCATGGCCTCCTTCGCGGCCCGCACGGCCACCTTGATCTGGCCCAGGTCCTGGCAGGTCTCGATGAGGATGCCATCCACGCCGCCTTCCAGGAGGCCGTCCATCTGCACGCGGTACGAGGCCAGCAGGGTGGCGTAGGCCACGTGGCCCAGGGTGATGAGCTTGGTGCCGGGGCCCACGGAGCCGAGGACGAAGCGGGGGCGGTCGAAGTTGCGGGCCACCTCCTTCGCCAGCGACGCCGCCTGCACGTTCAGGGCGCGGGCCTTGTCCGCCAGGCCGAACTCGCCGAGCACCAGGGGGTTCGCACCGAAGGTGTTGGTCTCCACGGCATCGGCGCCGGCGCGGAAGTAGCTCTCGTGGATCTCGCGGATCCACTGGGGGCGGCGTTCCGTGAGCAGGTCCACGCAGCCCTCCAGGGCCGCGCCGCCGTAGTCCTCCACCGTGGGCTTCCGGGCGAAGATCTGGGTGCCCATGCCGCCGTCCAGCAGGAGGACCTTGTCGCGGAGGAGGGCGGCGAGGGTCGTCATCTCAAAGCCCCAGGTACTCGATGGCCACGTCGCCCTGCACCACCACCTGGCAGGCGAGGCGCTGGTCGGATGCGGCGTTGAGGCCCGCGAGGAAGTCCCGTTCCTCGGGCCCGGGCTCGCCGCAGTGGCCGAGGCCCTCGGCGACCCGCACCCGGCAGGTGCCGCAACTGCCCGTGCGGCACCCGAAGGTGATGTCGGCGCCAGCGGCATCCGCGATCCGCTGCAGCGGCGTCCCCGCCGGCGCCTCCACCAGCAGATCCTCCAGGAGGAAGTGGACCTTCACGCTCATGCCACACCGGGAAAGGAAATGGATTCACCGCCAAGACGCCAAGACGCGAAGAACGGAATAAGGGCCTTGTCTTTCTTGGCGCCTTGGCGTCTTGGCGGTGGGCAGTGGGTTCTCATCTACGCCTCCCGTTGGGGCAGCAGGGGCGCCACGAGCTCGACCTGGCCGAAGGGGGCGGAGAGCTGGAGGCCCTGGATGCGGGGGCGGATGGCCTCGATGATCTCGAGGGCGATGTCGAGGCCCTCCTTCACCTGGTCCTCGGCGGTGGTGCGGCCGGCCATGCGGGCCAGCAGGGCCTTCGGCAGGACGACGCCGGGCACTTCGTTGGCCATGAACTCGGCGTTGCGGAGGCTCTTGAGGGGCCAGATGCCGGCGATGACGGGGATGCGCACCTCCAGGGACTGGGCGAAATCCAGGAAGCGGAAGAGGCTCTCCGCGTCGAAGACGGGCTGGGTGATGGCCCACTGGGCGCCGGCCTCCACCTTGAGGCGGAAGCGGTGGCGCTCGCGCTCCAGGTCCGGCGCCATGGGGTTGGCGCCCACGCCGATGCTGAACCGGGTGGGGGCGCCGATGCCCGTCCCGCCCAGGTCCAGGCCGGTGTTCAGCCGCTTGAGCATGTTCACGAGGCCGATGGCGTCCACGTCGAAGACGGCCGTGGCCTGGGGGTAGGGGCCGAGCTTCGGGGGATCGCCCGTGACGGCCAGGAGGTTGCGGAGGCCCAGCCCGGCTGCGCCCAGCAGGTCGCTCTGCATGCCCAGCAGGTTCCGGTCCCGGCAGGCGTAATGGAGGATGGTCTCCACGCCCAGCTGCTGCTCGATGATGAGGGCCGTGGCCAGCGCCGACATGCGGGCCATGGCCCGGGGGCCATCCGGCACGTTGATGGCGTCCACCCCGAGGGCCCGGCACTGGCGCGTCTTGGCCAGCAGCTTGTCGTATTCCATGCCCTTGGGCGGCACCAGCTCGACGGTGTGGGTGAACTCGCCCTGGGCCAGCTTCATGCTGAAGCGGCTGCGGAAGGCGAAGGGCACCTCGGGCTGGGGCTGTTCCTGGGCGGTGGGCGCGCCGGGGGGGGCGCCCTGCACGAAGGCCCGGGCCTGCCGGAAGGCCCCCCGCATGGCGCGGATGTGGTCCGGCGTGGTGCCGCTGCAGCCGCCCACGGCGCGGGCCCCGGCCGCCAGGGCCTTGCGGGCGAACTCGCCCAGGTACTCCGGCGTGGCCATGTAGAGCAGGCGCCCGTCCACCATCCGCGGCAGACCGGGGTTGGGCTGGAGGACGATGGGCTTGGCGGTGGCCGTGCGGAACCGCTCCAGGAGCCGAAGCAGGGGGGCGGGGCCGTTGCCGCCGTTGGTGCCCACGAGATCGGCGCCCCACTCGTCCAGCTTGCGGATGAACCACTCGGGTTCCGTGCCATAGAGGGCGCGGCCCTCCTCGTCCGTGCTCATCATGGCCACCACGGGCAGCCCCGTGGCCCTGGCGGCCAGGATGGCCTGGTGGATCTCGTTCAAATCCTCGAAGGACTCCAGGACCAGCAGGTCCGCGCCGGCCTCCGCGAGGACCTGGGCCTGCTCCTGGAAGCAGTCCCGCGCCTCGTCGAAGGAGGTGGGCCCCCAGGGTTCGATGCGCACGCCGAGGGGCCCCAGGCAGCCCGCCACCCAGGCTGCGCTGCCCTGCTGGCCCACGGCGGCGCGGGCCAGCTCGACGCCGGCCCGGTTGATATCCGCCAGCTTCCCCTCCAGCCCGTAGGCCGCCAGCTTCAGCCGGTTGGCGCCCCAGGTGTTCGCGGTGAGCACCTGGGCCCCGGCGGCCAGGAAGTCGGCGTGGATGCCCCGCACCAGGTCCGGCGACTGGAGGTTGGCCTCGTCGAAGCTGCGGTTGATGAACACGCCCCGGTCGTACAGGGCCGAGGGCGTGCTGCCGTCGAAGAGGAAGCAGGTTCCGGCCGCGAGGGCCTGCTGGAAGGTGGGAGGGGCCATGGGTTCGCCAGGAAAGGCAATCCGCTGATCGTCATCCAGGGCCTTGGGTCAGTCCGAACCGGGTCGGTATCTTTCCCCCGGACGCGCCGGGGGCAGGAATTGGCACCTTGCATTCGCAGGTTGCCAAGGTTTCACAGGGCCTTTTCCCTCCACCTTTCTGGATAGCGCTCTTGGACTGCCAAAGATCGAGTGCCCAGCATGCGCCGGCCCCGGGGCGGGCGTCAAGCCGGCCGCGCCGCCTGCCCGAGGCCGCGCCGCCGCATGTGCCCCCAGCCGCCCCGGCCCCGGAGCCAATCGAAGGTGCCCCGCAGGCGCCACCAGAGCGTGAGCTGGCGGTAGCCGAAGTTCTCCGCCACGGCGGCGAGGAGCAGGAGGCTGAAGGCCTTCAGGCCCTGGTAGCGGTGCCCGCTGATCTCCTGGAGCAGGACGGACACCACGGAATTGAGCACGCCCAGCAGCAGCGCCACATACAGGAAGAGCACGGCGAAGGGCGTGTTGAGGGAGTGGCGCCAGACCGACCCGGCGAAGAGGAGGTAGCCGCTGGCCTCGATGACGGGGGCGAGGGCCTCGAAGAGCAGGAAGTAGGGCATGGAGAAGAGCCCCACCCGGCCGTACGCGGGGTTGAACCACATCCTGCGATGCGTCCAGAGGGCCTCCCACAGCCCGCGCTGCCAGCGGTTCCGCTGCCGGCCGAGGGTCTTCAGGTCCTCGGGCACCTCGGTCCAGCAGATGGGATCCGGCACCAGCGTGATGTGGTAGGGCTGGCCCCAGTCCCGCAGGCGGCGGTGGAGGCGCACCACCAGTTCGAAGTCCTCCCCCACGGTGGCCGTGTCGAAGCCTCCGGCCCGCACCACGAGATCCTTCCGGAAGGCGCCGAAGGCCCCGCTCACGATGAACACGGAGTCCAGGGAGGCCAGGCCCACGCGGCCGAAGAGGAAGGCCCGGAGGTATTCCACGATCTGGAAGCGGGCCAGCCAGGACTCGGGCAGGTGGATGCCGCGGATGCCCATGGGGGTGACCCGGCACCCGTTCAGGGGGCGGATGACGCCGCCGGAGGCCACCAGTCCGGGCCGGTCCATGAAGGGCCGGGCGATGCGCAGCAGGGAGTCGTTCTCCAGGAGGCTGTCGCCGTCCATGCAGCAGACGAGGGGGTAGCGGGCGAGGTTGAGGCCGCAGTTGAGGGCGTCGGCCTTGCCGCCATTGGCCTTGTCGACCACCAGCAGGTTGGGCACGTAGGCGCTCTCGTAGATGCCGCGGACCTCCTGCGTGGGCAGGAGCTGGCGCAGCACCCGGTGGCTGGGCCGGAGGCGGAAGGCCTCGATGAGCCGCTCCAGCGTGGCATCCGTGCTGCCGTCGTTCACCACCACCACCTGGAACTCGGGGTAGCGGAGGCTGATCAGGCTGTTCACGCTCGCCACGACGCCCGCCTCCTCGTCGTGGACCGGGCAGATGAGGGTCATGGGCTTGGAGTGGCTGGTCTCGAAGGCCGTGTCCAGGCGATCCGTCTCCACTTCATCCTGGTACCGGCGGATGGAGAGGAAGGCCCGGAGGATGAGGGAGAGCTGGGTGAGCTGCAGGAGGAGGAAGTAGAGCAGGAAGCCCCATTCCAGCGGCGCCGCGAGGAGGTGGAGGAGGCTCACTGGTGCCCCCGCTCGTCGGCCCACTCCAGCCGTTCCCGCGCCATGTCGCGGGCGAAGGGATCGGCGCCGGGATCCTCCGCCAGCCAGGCGAGGGCCGCCGCGCCGGCGTGGCCCAGGTCCGCGAGGCCCTGGGCGGCGTTGCGCCGCACCTCGAAGACGCGGTCCGCCGTGAGCTGGATGAGGTCGGGCACGGCCCCGGGCCCGCCCAGCACGCCCAGGGCCCGCGCCGCCTGGGCCCGGATCTCCCAGGCTTCATGCGAAGCCAGGGGACGCACCCGGTCGTAGAGGGTGGGATCCGCCAGGGCCGCCAGGGCCTTGAGGGTGGAGGCCTGCAGGTCGAGGTGGGGGATGCCGAGCAGCTCCAGGAGCCGGGGCTGGCTCCCCCAGTGGCGGTGGGAACCCGCCAGCAGGGCGTAGAGCACCCAGGGCCCCGGGTCCGCCTCCGGGGGCGGC
>JAJYBX010000122.1 GCA_021778785.1 Acidobacteriota bacterium | reverse complement strand
CGGATGGCGTCGGCCTTGAAGTAGTCCCCAAAGCTGAAGTTGCCCAGCATCTCGAAGAAGGTGTGGTGGCGGGCGGTGAAGCCCACCTGGTCCAGGTCGTTGTGCTTCCCGCCGGCCCGCAGGCACTTCTGGCTGGTGGTGGCGCGGCTGTAGTCGCGCTTCTCCTTGCCCAGGAAGAGGTCCTTGAACTGGACCATCCCGGCGTTCGTCCACATCACCGTGGGATCGTCCGCCGGCCCGATGACCGGGCTCGAGGCCACCCGCCGGTGCCCCTGGCGCTCGAAGTACTGCAGGAATCGCTGGCGGAGTTCGGAGGTTTTCATAGGGATGCCCGAAAAGATGAAGCGAACCACCAAGACACCAAGGCACCAAGAAAAACCAAGCCGTTCTTGGTGTCTTGGTGCCTTGGTGGTGTCAGTTAGTGCCTGAAGTGTCTCATGCCCGTGAAGAAGAGCCACACGCCGAGCTTCTGGGCGGACTCGATGACCTCCTTGTCGCGCAGGCTGCCGCCGGGCTCGACGAAGGCGGTGACGCCGTGGCGGGCGGCCAGCTCCAGGCCGTCGGCGAAGGGGAAGAAGGCATCGCTGCCCAGGGCGGCGCCCCGGGCCTTGTCCCCGGCCTTGCGGCAGGCGATCTCCACGGAATCCACCCGGCTCATCTGCCCGGCGCCGATGCCGACGGTGGAACCGTCCTTCACGAGGACGATGGCGTTGGACTTCACAGCCTTGGCCACCCGCTGGGCCAGCATCAGGTCCTCGGCCTTGGGGCGGGGGCCGCTGCCGCTGGCCTTCATCTCCCAGTCCTCGAAGGGCACGAAGGCGTCGTCGGTGCGCTGGACGAGGTAGCCGCCGCCGATGGAGCGGGTATCCAGCCCCTCGGCGCTCTGGGGCCAGCGGTCGGGGGTCTGCAGGATGCGGAGCTGCTTCTTGGCCGCGAAGACCTCGAGCGCCTCGCCGGTGAAGGCCGGGGCCAGGATCACCTCCCAGAAGTTCTGGGCCATCACGCGGGCCACCTCCACGCCCACGGGGCGGTTGAAGGCCACGATGCCGCCGAAGGCGCTGACCGGGTCGCCGGCCTGGGCCTTCATGAAGGCCTCCAGGGCATGGGGGCCCTGGCCCACGCCGCAGGGGTTGTTGTGCTTCACGATGACGCAGGCGGGGGCGGGGAACTGCCACACCAGGCGGGCGCAGGCGTCGGCATCCAGGAGGTTGTTGAAGCTGAGTTCCTTGCCCTGGTGCTGCTCGCAGGCGGCGATGCCGGAGGGCACCCGGCCGGGCTGGACGTAGAAGGCCGCGGGCTGGTGGGGGTTCTCCCCGTAGCGCAGCCCCTGCTTCTGGGCGAGGTTGATGCAGAGGTGGTGGGGCAGGCCCGTCCCCTCGTCATGCGGGGCCTGCTCCCGCTCCATCCAGCCCGCGATGGCGGCATCGTAGGCGGCGGTGCGCCGGAAGGCCTCCAGGGCACAGGCGCGGCGGTCCTCCAGGGTCCAGGCGCCGGCCTTCAGCTTCTCCAGGAAGGGGCCGTACTGGTCGGGGGCCGTGAGCACCGTCACGGAGGCATGGTTCTTGGAGGCGCTGCGGATCATGCTGGGGCCGCCGATGTCGATCTGCTCGATGGCCTCGTCGGCGGTGACGCCCTCCCGGGCGATGGTGGCCTCGAAGGGGTAGAGGTTGATGGCCACGAGGTCGATGGGCTCGATGCCGAGGCGGGCGGCGTCGGCGGTGTGGGCCTCGAGGTCGCGCCGGAAGAGGAGGCCGCCGTGGATCCTGGGGTGGAGGGTCTTCACGCGGCCGTCGAAGCACTCGGGGGCCCCGGTGTAGGCGGCCACCTCGTCGGCGGCCAGTCCCGCCTCGTGCAGCGTGCGCAGGGTGCCTCCGGTGGCCAGCAGGCGCCAGCCCTGGGCCAGCAGGCCCTCCGCCAGCCCCAGGAGGCCCGTCTTGTCGTACACCGAGATCAATGCCGTCGGCATGCCATTCCCCCGAATCCTCGATTTTTCCATGGCGATCCCGCCCGGGGAACACCAGGTTTGGGTTTCTGCGCCGGTGGTCCGATAAAGGCTCCAGGAGGGCGACATGGATGTCCAGGTCGAAGTCCAGTTCACGGTCCAGCACACCCTGGCCCAGCTCCGGGAGGAATTCGTGAAGCGGGGGCACATCCCCGACTGGCGGACCCCGGAGGGCGGCAGCGCCCCGGATCTGTTCTTCGAGACCAAGACCGTGAGCGTGTCCCTCTCCTCGGAGAAGGACCGCCTGGCCTGGTTCGTCTTCTCCCTGGAGGCGGTGGGGGAACTCCGCAGGCGGGTGGTGATCCCGAATGTGATTCCCGCCACAGTGGAGCTGGATATCCCGGATCTGGAGGACTTCCTGGACTTCTGCCGCCGGTGCATGGTCGGGGCCGTCGGAAGGCCCTGAGTCGCCCCACTTTACCTGCCGGGGGCGAAGCCCCATCCTGGAAGGCCTGGAGCGGGTGTATGCCGACGATCAAGATCAACGACGTTGAGATGAGCGTGAACCCCGGCGCCTTGGTGCTGGATGTCTGCCGGAAGGCCGGCATCGACATCCCGCACTACTGCTACCACCCGGCCCTGACGCCCGTGGCCACCTGCCGCATGTGCCTGGTGGAGATCAAGGGCCAGCCCAAGCTCGCCACGAGCTGCACCACCACGGTGCCCCCTGCGCCCAAGGACAACCCCGAGGCCGTGGTGATGGAGGTCTTCACCAACACCCCCGCCGTGGCCGACGCCCGGGCCGGAGTGATGGAGTTCCTCCTCATGAACCACCCCCTGGACTGCCCCATCTGCGACCAGGCGGGCGAGTGCAAGCTGCAGGACTACTCCTACAGCTACGGCAGCGGCGACTCCCGCATGGCCGAGGTGAAGCGCCGGTACCGCTACGAGGATCTGGGCGCCAAGATCGTCATCGACAAGAACCGCTGCATCCACTGCACCCGCTGCGTGCGCTTCACTCGCGAGATCAGCGGCGGCGGCGAGCTCACCGTGGCCCAGCGCGGCTCGCACCTGGAAGTCACCACCTTCACGGGCAAGAGCATGGACCAGAACCCCTTCGCGGGGAACGTGGTGGACCTCTGCCCCGTGGGCGCCCTCACCAGCCGCGACTTCCGCTTCCGCAAGCGGGTGTGGTTCCTCAAGAGCACGCCCTCCATCAGCCGCCATTCGGCCCTGGGCAGCCCCATCTGGATCGACCACGAAGGCAACACCGCCTACCGGTTCCGTCCCCGGCCCCTGGAGGACCGGAACGACACGCACTTCATCAGCGATGAGGAGCGCTACGCCTACGCGCACTACAACCGCCCGGACCGTCCGGCCCAACCCCTCCTCCGGGGCGCCGCGGCCACCCTGGATGCCGTGCGGGAGGCCCTGCAGGTCGCGGGTCCCGCGGCCGTCATCGGCCAGGGCACCTTCGGCTGCGACGCCGCCCAGCGCCTGGGCGAGCTGGCCGCCTCCGCCGACCTGCGCTACGGCAGCGGCGACAAGGTGATCCCCGTGGTGCTGCCCCAGCTCCAGAAGAGCGCCGATGGCATCCTCAATCGGCGGGGCTTCTCCGAGCGCGGCTTCCGCTTCGGGGCCCTGGAGGAACTGCTCGCCAAGGTCGAGCGGGGCGAGGTGAAGGCCGTGGTCCTGCTGCACGACGCGGCGTTCACCAGCGCGAAGGAAACCGACCTGCTGGGCCGCATCCTCAAGGCCGCGGCCTTCAGCCTGGTCCTGGAGGTGGCGGCCTCCGACCTGGGCCGCGCCGCCACGGCCTGGCTGCCCATCACGAGCTACGTGGAGGAGAGCGACTTCATCGTCAACCACGACGGCGAGCTGCGGCGCTACCAGAAGGCCCTGCAACCGCCCAAGGGCGCCCGCACCGTCCCCGCCTGGGTGAAGGAGCTGGCGGCCGTTCCCGCCGCGGTCTAGGCGAAGGCGCGGGGACCCCGTGTTCCTGCATGACGCCCTCGCCCGCGGCCTGGTCCGCTACCTCACCTCCGAGGTGCCCGCCACCCAGCGGCGCGTGCCGAACGATGGTGAGCGCCTGCAGGCCGAGATCCGCCCGGGGGACGTGCTGCTGGTGGAGGGCCGCACCCGCATCAGCCGGGTGATCCAGGTGCTCACCCAGAGTTCCTGGAGCCACGCGGGCATGTACCTCGGCGACACCCTGCTGCGCTGGGGCGGCCCCCACGCGGACGCGGCGGTGGAACGGTTCGGGTCCGAGGCCGGCCGCCTGCTCATCGAGAGCGACATGCGGGAGGGGGTGCGGGTCGTCCCCCTCGCGGCCTACCTGTCCTACAACCTCCGCGTCTGCCGCCCCCAGGGTCTCTCGCGGCCGGAGCTGGACCGGGTGCTGGAGGAGATGTTCCGCCACCTGGGCTACCGCTACGACCGACAGAACATCTTCGACCTGGGCCGCTACCTCACGCCCTTCCACCTGCTGCCGGCCCGCATCCGCCGGCGCCCCCTGTACCTGGGCAGCTCCTCCAGCCGGGAGATCATCTGCTCGGCCCTCATCGCCAAGGCCTTCTACAAAGTGGACTACCCCGTGCAGCCCGAGGTCCGCGGCGCCGGTCCCGGCCAGGGTCTGCTGGCCCGGCATCCCAGCTACATCATGCCCCGCGACTTCGACCTGAGCCCCAACTTCCAGGTGCTGAAGTTCCACCAGGCGGCCCAGCGTCTGGCCCTGCCGGAGACGCCCTGAGGCGGGCCCCCCGGGGTGTATCCTTTCCCCCCGCATCCACCCCGACCTTCCGTCCCAGGAGACCCCATGCTCCGGTCCCTCCGCTTCCTGTCCCTGGCCCTCCTGGCCGCCTGGCTTCCGGCCGCCCCGCCGACGAAGGCCCCGGCCCTCCGCGCCTACTTCGCCCCGAAGGCCTCGGAACTCCAGGAGGGTGGGGTCAGGCTCATCCCCATCCACACCCCCAAGGGCACGTTCAAGGTGTGGACCAAGCGCTTCGGCCACAACCCGCGCATCAAGCTCCTCCTGCTCCACGGCGGCCCCGGCGCCACCCACGAGTACTTCGAGGCCCTGGAGACCTGGCTGGGGGCCGAGGGCATCGAGTTCATCTACTACGACCAGCTGGGCTCGGCCTACTCGGACCAGCCCACGGACACGTCCCTGTGGACCATCGACCGCTTCGTGGACGAAGTGGAGCAGGTGCGGCAGGCTCTGGGCCTCACCAAGGACGACTTCTACCTGCTGGGCCACTCCTGGGGCGGCGTGCTGGCCATGGAGTACGCGCTGAAATACCCGCAGCACCTCAAGGGGCTGATCATCTCGAACATGATGGCCAGCATCCCCGACTACAACCGCTACGCGGAGACGGTGCTGGGGCCCCAGATGGATCCGGCGGTGCTGAAGGAGATCAAGGCCCTGGAGGCGAAGGGCCAGTACGAGAGCCCCCGCTACATGGAGCTGCTCACCGCCGCCTTCTACCACGAGCACGTCTGCCGTCTGGCGGAGTGGCCCGATGCGGTGAACCGGGGCTTCGGGCGCATCAACCGCCAGATCTACGTCCTGATGCAGGGACCCAGCGAATTCGGCGCCTCCGGCCGCCTGGCGGAATGGGACCGGAAGGCCGACCTGCCGAAGCTGACCATGCCCACCCTCGTCATCGGCGCCGCCCACGACACCATGGATCCCGCCCACATGAAGTGGATGGCCGGCCAGGTGCCGCACGGCAGCTTCCTCCTCTGCCCGAAGGGCAGCCACATGGCCATGTGGGACGACCAGGCCACCTACGCCCAGGGCCTCATCAAGTTCCTGGAGGCCGTGGACCGGGGCAAGGAGAAGGTCACGTTCTGAGGGGATCGTCCCAGAAGGGGTAGAAGCAGTACCACTGGCTGGGGTGCCGCCGGATGAGGGCCTCCAGGTCGGCCACGTAGGCCCGCAGGCCGGCCTCGATCTCGGCCATGCGTTCGCCGCGGCCCCCGCGGAGCCGGATGGGTTCGCCGAAGCGGGCGTGGAAGCGGCCGGCCTCGTCGGTGTAGAAGAAGCTGGTGACGATGGGGGCGCCGGTCATGGCCGCCAGCTCCCAAGGGCCGCGGGGGAAGGGGACCTCCCGGCCGAAGAAGGGCACCGGCACGCCGTTCAGGCTGAAATCGCGATCGCCCTGCATGCCCACCAGCTCCCCCTCCCGGAGCAGCTTCACCAGGGGCAGGGTGGAGAAGCCCACCCCATCCACGGGCAGGCCGACGACGCCGCCCTGGGTGCGCAGCCGCTCCCGCAGGCGCTCCACCGCCTCGAAGCGGTCGGGCTTGTAGACGGTGTGGATCTGCAGGCCCCGGCCCCGCAGCAGCAGGCCGCCCAGCTCGTAGTTCCCCGCGTGGGCCGTGAGCAGGATGGCCCCCCGGCCCTCCGCGATGGCCTCGTCCAGCCGCGCCAGCCCTTCGATGTCGGCGAACTGGGCCAGGGCCTCCTGCGGATCCCGCT
>JAJYBX010000121.1 GCA_021778785.1 Acidobacteriota bacterium | reverse complement strand
GGCCTCCGGCAGGGCCCCGCAGTTCACGGCCACGAAGGGGCCCTTGGCGCGGTCGGAGTAGCGGTGGATGAGGCGGGCCACCACCTCCTTGCCCGTGCCGCTCTCCCCCGTCAGCAGCACCGTGGTGTCCGCCCGGGACACCTTGCCGATGAGGGCGTTGATCTTCCGCATGGTGGGCCCCACGCCCACCAGCTCGCCCAGGTCCTGGGGCGGAGCCCCCTCCGGCTCCTCGGCGGCCAGGAGCCCCTTCAGCGTGGCGATGAGATCCTCGTGCTTGAAGGGCTTGGTGATGAAGTCCACGGCGCCCTGGTTCAGGGCCTGCACCGTGGTCTCCGTGGTGGCGTAGGCGGTCATGATGACCACCGGCGTCTCCAGGCCCTGCTCCTTCATCCAGGTGAGCAGCTCGATGCCGGAGCCGTCCTTGAGCTTGAGATCGGAGAGCACGCCGTCGAAGGTGGTCTCCCCCAGGGCCCGCTGCCCCTCCTCGATGCCGGAGACCGCCTCGCACTTGAACCCGGCGCCCTCCAGGGCCAGGGTCAGGACCTCCCGGAGCCCCGGCTCGTCCTCCACCAGCAGGATCCGTTGGGTCTGGGCGAGGGACATAGCCACCTTGGGGAAGTGACGCAATGGGTCAGTTGCCCTATGATGACGTCATTTCCGGAGTCCCGTGAAGCACGTTGTCTTTGCCCACCGGAAGCTGTCCTTCGGCGGCGGCGAGCGGGTGCTCCTCGAGCAGGTGGCCGCCCTGGCGGACCTGCCCGTGAAGGTCACGGTGCTGTTCCGGAAGGAGCCGGGGAAGCGCGACATCGAGCCCGAGCTGCGTGAGCGCAACCCCAACGTCGCCGAGGTCCTGCACCTGCCCGGCGCCTGGGGGGCCTTCCGTTGGCTGCGGCGGAACCGACCGGATCTGCTGGTCGTCTGCAATCACAAGGGGGTGCAACGCGCCCTCCCCTGGCTGGCCCGCCTGGGAACCCGGATTCCCACCGTGGTGACCCTCCACGAGCACTACGAGCGGCATCTCCGCAAGTACCGCGGCCTCCGCGGCCGGGTGGACCGCTGGATCTGCACCTACGACTTCACCGCCGCGGTCCGCGCCCATCTGGGGCCGGCCCCCTGCTCGATCATCCACCCGCTCTACCCCCGGCCCGACGCCCCGGCGGCCTCGCCGGAGGAGCGGCGCAACGCCCGGCGGGCCCTCGGGCTCGCCGAGGACGGCCTCCTCGTGGGCTACGTGGGGCAGATCGATGGCCGGAAGGACCCGGTCTCCGTGCTCCGCTTCGCCGAGGCCCTGGATGGGGCCCTGCCCGGCGGCACGGGCCTGCTCTTCGCCGGACGGGAGGAAGCGGCCACGGCCCGGGCCCTGGACGGGGCTCTGGCCGCCTCCCCCCTCCGGGACCGGGCCCGGCGCCTCGGACCGCTCGCCGACCTGGGCCCGGCCTTCGCGGCCCTGGACCTCTACGTGATGACCAGCCGCAACGAGGGGTTCTTCCCCATCGCCCTCATCGAGGCCCTGGAGCGGGGCGTCCCCGTGCTGGCCCCCACCGTGGGCGGCATCGGATCGGTGCTGAAGGACGGCGAGGGCGGCTTCCTCATCGCCAAACCCGACGACCGCCGGAGTCCCGACGCAGGCCTGCTCCGGGCCGCGGCCGCCCGCCTGGCCCCCCTGATGGCCGATCCCGCGGCGTGGCAGGGACAGCGGGACCGGGCCCACGCCTTCGGCATCGCCCTCACCCGGGGCTATGATGCCGCAGCGGCCTTCCGCGAAGCGGTGACGACATGGCTCTGATCCCCGACCACGCCACCTGGGTGCGCTTCCCGCGGTTCGTGGGCGACGCCGCCATGCAACTGCCCGTGCTGCGCCTGCTGCGGCAGATCGGCGAAGGGCCGATCGTGGTCTGGGGGCCCAGGGCGGCCGTGGGACTGGTGGAGGGCACCGGACTCTGCGACGCGACGGTCCCGGATGAGGGCAAGCCCGGTCCCTGGGCGATGGCCCGCACGCTCCGGCAGCACCGGGCCGCCCGGAGCATCCACTTCCCGAAGTCCCTGCGCCCTGCCCTCGCCGCCTGGCTGGCCCGAGTGCCCGAGCGCATCGGCGTGGACGAGAGCCTGGCGGGCCCCTTCAACACCCACAGCGGCCCCTTCTGGAAGACCGAGGGCCCCTTCCTCCTCCGCTACCATGCCGTGCTGAAGCGGCGGTGGCCGGACCTGCCTCCCATGCCCTTCGCGGACTTCGATCCCGGCGTCCCCATCGACCGTCCGTCCCAGCCCTACCTCTGCCTCATGCCCGGCTCCACCTGGGCCTCCAAGGCCTGGCCGGCGGCCAGCTACCGGGAGGTCCTCCTGAAGGCGCGCACCGAGGGCTACGCCGTGGCCGTGCTGGGTTCTCCCGACGAGGCCGGCGTCTGCGCGGAGGTGGCGGGCACCGAGGGCCTCAACCTGTGCGGCCGGACCAGCCTCAAGGAGGCGGCGGCCTGGCTCCGGGGCGCCAAGGGGGCCCTGGGCAACGACTCCGGCCTGAGCCACCTGGCCGCGGCCTGCGGCGCGCCCACCGTGGCCATCTACGGCGCCACGGATCCCCGGGGCTCCACGCCCTGGGGCCCGAAGAGCCGGGGTCTCCGCCGGAATGATGTCTCCTGCGCCCCCTGCTTCCTGCCCGTCTGCGCCGTCGAGGGCCATCCCTGCCTGACCCGGATCGGCCCCGACGAGGCCTGGAAGGCCTTGATGGAGCTGATCTCCGCGTAGCATGCTGTCTTCCCACCCCGAGGTGCCCGCATGATCCGCCGTCTCCTTTTCGCCTGCGCCGCCGCCACCCTCATGGCCCAGGCCCCCGCCATCCACTTCGACAGCTTCAACCACGACTTCGGCCGCATCACGCCCGACCGCAAGGTCTCGGCGAAGTACCGCGTGACGAACACCGGCAACGCCGTGCTGAGCATCTCCCAGGTGCGCCCCTCCTGCGGCTGCACGGCCACCGTGCTGGGCAAGTGGTCCATCAACCCGGGCGAGAGCACGGAGCTGGAGGCCACCTTCGATCCCCGCGGCTACCGCGGCCAGGTGCGCAAGTCCATCGAGGTGCTCTGCAATGACCCCAAGACGCCTGCCGTCACCCTGACCTTCGAGACCGAGGTGGTGCAGGAGGTGATGCCCTCCCAGGATGCGGTCTATTTCAATGCCGCGCGGACCGCCGCCGTCCATGCCACCGTGCGCTACGCCTCCGGCAATGCCGACCCCGTGAAGATCACCGAGGCCCGCGCCCCCGGCGCTCCCTTCCTGGCCTTCACCTGGCGCCAGGACGGCAAGGATTCCGTCCTGGACGTGGCCTTCAATGGCCGCGCCGTGCCCAAGGGCCAGTTCCGGGGCGTGGAGACCGCCACGGTCCGCTTCACCAATCCCCATGTGCCCCAGCTGCCCCTGGACATCCAGTGGGAGCTGAAGCCCGCGGTCATGGCCACCCCCGTGGGCCTGGTCTTCGAGGGCAACGCCGGCGCCGAACTGCGCGACAAACTGGTGCTGAAGCAGGCGGATGGCCGCGCCTTCCGGGTCACGGGCATGTCCTGCTCCCTGCCCCAGGTGCGGGTGGAGGGCCTGTTGCAGAAGGCCGCCCCCCAGCAGGAGCTGAGCGTGGTGATGCCCGCGTCCATGAAGGCCGGTCGCTACAGCGAGACCCTGGCCCTCACCACGGACGATCCCGACCAGCCGGAATTGACGATCCGCATCAGCGCCATCCTGAAATAGGCGCCTTTCGTCAGGAAAACCGTCCCCGATCTTGCAGATCGTGGGGAGTCCTCTAGGCTGGGGAGATGCAGGCCCACCCCCGTTCCCACCTCGTCGCCGTCGTCAGCCTGGCCCTCACCGCGGCCATCTGGGGCGGGGGCTTCCCCGCCACCAAGTACGGTCTCCAGGCGGGCCTGTCCGTGGGGGCCCTGCTCACCCTCCGGTTCGCCATCGGCACCGCGGGCCTGGGCCTCATGGTGGCGCTCCTGCGCGTCCCCATCCGGCGGCAGGCCGTGATGGACGGCCTCTGGCTGGGCCTGGTGCTGGCCACCCTCTTCTGGCTGCAGACGGACGGGCTCCGCTTCACCACCACGTCCAAGTCGGGCTTCATCACGGGGCTCTACGTGATCTTCACGCCCATGGTGGCCCTCCTGGCCGGGGACCGGCTGAGACCCTCCCACGGCCTCGGCGCGGGCGTGGCCCTGATCGGCCTCCTCCTCCTCGTGCGGGAACCCGGGGCGGCCTGGGGCGGCTGGAACCGCGGGGATTCCGAGACGCTGGTGGCAGCCGTGCTCTGCGGCTTCCACATCGTCATGACCGCCCACTTCTCGCGCCGCTCCTCGGGCTGGATCCTGGCCCTCACACAGGTGGCGGTGACGGGGCTCGTGTCGTTCCTCATCACCCTGACCCTGCCCGCCCCCTGGGGCTTCGAGGGGACGGCGCGGGCCCTGGCCCGGCCCGGGACCTGGGTGGCCCTGGCCTTCATGGGGATCCTGGCCACCACCCTGGCCTTCTATGTCCAGAGCACCATGCAGGCCCGGCTGGGCGCCACGGAAAGCGCCATCCTGTTCTCCACGGAGCCCCTCTGGACCGCCCTGCTGGCCATCAGCGGCTGGATCCCGGGCATCCAGGAGCACCTCGGCCCCCTGCAGCTCGCCGGGGGCCTGCTCATCCTGGCGGCCACGCTCGTGGCGGAGCTGGGCCCGCGCCTGCTGCGGCGGTTCCAGACCGCCGAGGCCGAGGACGCGATCGGCTAGCTTCCGCCAGCTATCCTGGGGGAAGGCAGAGGAGTTCCCGATGTTCATCGTCACCGGCGGGGCCGGATTCGTGGGCAGCAACC
Source organism: Acidobacteriota bacterium (assembly GCA_021778785.1). GTDB lineage: Bacteria > Acidobacteriota > Holophagae > Holophagales > Holophagaceae > Geothrix. The sequence goes on along the minus strand of JAJYBX010000121.1, from coordinate 1,630 downwards.
TGGTGAAGGCGCTGAACCGCTCGGGCCACACCGACATCCTGGTGGTGGACAACCTGACCCGGGGCGAGAAGGCGCGGAACCTGTCGGATCTGGTCATCTCGGACTACCTGGACAAGCGGGAGTTCCGGGCGCGACTCGACGCCGGCACCCTCGACCTCCGCCCCGAGGCCGTGTTCCACAACGGCGCCTGCTCGGACACCATGGAATCGGACGGCCGCTACATGATGGAGAACAACTTCGGGGACTCGAAGGCCCTCCTCCACTGGTGCCTGGCCCGGCGCACCCCCCTGGTGTACGCCTCCAGCGCCGCCACCTACGGGGCCAGCCGGGACTTCGAGCCCGTGCCACGCAACGAGCGCCCTCTCAACGTCTACGGCTACTCCAAGCTGGCCTTCGACCAGCATGTGCGGAGCCTGCTCCCCGCGGTGCAGAGCCCCGTGGTGGGCCTGCGCTACTTCAACGTCTTCGGCCCGCGGGAGGACCACAAGGGCCGCATGATGTCCGTGCTGCACCAGCTCCTGCGCCAGCTGAAGGAGCAGGGCGTCTGCCGCCTCTTCCAGGGCACGGACGGCTACGCCGACGGCGGCCAGCTGCGCGACTTCGTCTTCGTGGAGGACATCGTCGCCATCAACCTGCACTTCGGCGGTGCCACCACGGCGAAGGGCATCTTCAACGCCGGCACGGGCCGGGCCCGCAGCTTCAACGACATCGCGCGGACCCTGATCCGCCTCCTGGGCCGGGGCCGCATCGAGTACATCCCCTTCCCCGAGTCCCTGCGCGGCAAGTACCAGAGCTTCACCCAGGCCGACGTGCGCAGCCTCCGCGAAGCCGGCTTCTCCGCCCCCTTCACCGAGCTGGAGGACGGCATCGAGGCCACCCTGGCGGAACTTTGAGTCCAGGGCTGGTCGCGGAAGCCGCGAAAGGGGCACGGAATACGCAGAAGAGATGAAAAAGGTGCGGCTTCTCTGGAGGTGTGCCCCCCCTGCGGTTCCTCTCTGGCCTTTCTTCCGCGGCTTCCGCGGATTTCCCCTTCTTCCGCGACCAGCCCTGCTCCGAGGTGCCGGTTCAGTCCATCCGGTCCAGGATCACCAGGGTCACGTCGTCGATGAAGGCGGAGGGGGCGTTGTGGGCCCGGGCCTGGGAAACCAGGGCATCGGCGGCGCCATCGGCATCCGCCGGCAGCTCGGCGCAGAAGCGGCGCAGGCCGGCTTCCTCGAGCATGGTGCGGTCCTCCCGCTCCACTTCCACCAGGCCGTCCGTGTAGAGCACCAGCCGGTCGCCGGGCAGGAATTCCGCGTCCTGCTCCACGAAGGGGAGCTGGCTGTCGAGTCCCAGCATGAAGCCCTTCCCGCGGAGCACCTCGGAGCGCCGGAGGCCGCCCTTCGCGCCGCCCACGATGCGCAGCGGGGCGCAGTGGCCCGCAGCCACATAGCGCACCACGTTGCGCTCAGGGTCCACGCGCCCCAGCCAGGCGGTCGCGAACTGCTCGGCCAGGGTGGACCGGCAGAGATCCTCGTTCATGCCCAGGGCCCAGGCCAGGGGCTCGCCGCCCAGGCGCACCTGGTTCTCGAAGGAGGTCTTCACCATGGCGGAGATGAGGGCGGCGGTGACGCCGTGGCCGCTCACGTCC
>JAJYBX010000120.1 GCA_021778785.1 Acidobacteriota bacterium | reverse complement strand
GCCCGCCGGCCCTCGCCCGGAGGGAGAAAGCCAGGTGGGCGCCCCGCGGCGTCACGGCCCTTGAACGATGTCCCGCATCGCCCTGCGGGCCCTTCCTTGCGGTGCATCCCACCTGGTTTTCTCGCGGCCCCGTCGGGGTATTGTTAGGTACTCTTAGATGCATGGTCCTTTCCGTCCAGGCTCCCGCCAAGCTGAACCGCTTCCTCGCCGTGCTGGGCCGGCGGGCGGACGGCTTCCACGACCTGGAGCTGGTGACCACGGTGCTGGAGGGCGTGCCTGATCTGGAGGACGCCCTCTCGGCCGAACCCGCGGCCGAGCTCTCCCTGGTCATCGCCGGACCCACGGGCGAGGGGCTGGCCGCGGACGAATCCAATCTCGTGCTCCGGGCCTGGCGCCTGCTGGAGGACGCCGCGCGCCGGCCCCTGCCCGCGGCGCTGCACCTGGAGAAGCGCATCCCCCACGGAGCGGGCCTCGGCGGCGGCAGCAGCGACGCGGCGGCGGCCCTCCGCCTGGGGAATCGGCTCTTCGGCCTGGGGCTGGACGACGCCGCCCTGCTCACCCTGGCCGCCCGGCTGGGCAGCGACGTCCCACTCTTCCTCCTCGGTGGCACGGTGCTGGGCCTGGGCCGGGGCGAGCGGGTCTTCCCCCTGCGTCCCGTGCCGCTGGAGCCCATCCTGCTCGTCCACCCCGGGCTCCATGTCTCGACCCCCAGCGTCTACCGGGCGATCCAGGAGGTCGGCTACCCCTTCCCCGAGGCCCTGGCCTCCCAGGCCGAGGGCACGGCTCCGCCCTGGCGCAACGACCTCACCGGCGCGGCGATCTGGGTCTGCCCGCCCCTGGCGGAGGTGCGGGGCGCCCTGCGCGACGCCGGGGGCGAGCCCCTGCTCTGCGGATCCGGAAGCTGCTGGGCCGCGCGCTTCGCCGATCCATTGGCGCGGGACGCCGCCGCAGACCGGATCGGCGCCGCCCGGCCCGACTGGCGGCTCTGGCGGGTCTGACCGACTTCCAACTGTCCCCACAGGCGACCCCGTCCGGGCATGATGGAGGGCCCGAGGTCTTCATGTCCGAATCCGCCCTTCGCATCCGCGGCCTGCGCAAGGCCTTCCCCAAGGTGGTGGCCGTGGCCGGCGTGGACCTGGAGGTGGCCCGGGGCGAAGTCTTCGGGCTCCTCGGCCCCAACGGCGCCGGCAAGACCACCACGCTGGAGATGATCGAGGGCCTCACCCTGCCCGACGCCGGCGAGATCGAAGTCCTGGGCCGCACCTGGGCCCGGGAGGGCAAGGAGATCCGGGCCCGCATCGGCGTGCAGCTGCAGAGCACGAGCCTCTTCAACCGGATCACCGTCCGCGAGGCCCTGGACCTCTACGGCACCTACTACCCGAAGGCCCGCACCACCGCCGACCTGCTGGATCTGGTGCAGCTCAACGACAAGGCCGACGCCTACCACGTCACCCTCAGCGGCGGCCAGCAGCAGCGGCTGGCCCTGGCCCTGGCCCTCGTGAACGATCCGGAGCTGGTCTTCCTGGACGAGCCCACCACCGGCCTCGATCCCCAGGCCCGGCGCAGCCTCTGGGACGTGGTGCGCCGCATGAAGGCCGAGGGCCGCACGGTGCTGCTCACCACGCACTACATGGAGGAGGCCGAGGCCCTCTGCGATCGCCTGGCCATCATGGACCACGGCCAGGTGATCGCCGCGGGGACGCCCGCCTCCCTCATCGCCCAGCTGGCCATCCCCAGCGTGGTGGAGCTGACCTTCGACGGCGACGCGCCGGACCCCGCGGCCTTCGCCGCCCGCCTGGGCGGACCCGTGGAGCAGCGGGCGGACCTGTGGGAGATCCCCACCCGGGATCCCAAGGCCCTCCTGCCGCGCCTCCTCGAGACCGCCGAATCCGAGGGCGTCCCCTACCAGCAGGTCCATGTCCGCCGCGCCACCCTGGAGGACGTGTTCCTCCACCAGACCGGCCGGTCCCTCCGGGACTAGGCGGTCCGTCCCCTTTCCTTTGCAGCCCCCGGTGGAGTGCCCCGCATGCTCATGATGATCTGGCGCCAGTTCGTGATGGAGTGGAAGCTCTACCTCCGGGACAAGGGGGCGATGTTCTGGACCTTCGCCTTCCCCGTGGTCATGCTGCTGGGCTTCGGCATCATCTTCCGGGGCGGGGGCGGGCCGAAGCTGACCGTCGTCTACGTCCAGCCCGCCGCCCAGAGCACCCGGGACGCGGCGCTGCTGAAGGCCATGGAGGAGGTGCAACTGAAGGTCCTGCCCCTCGCACCGGCCGAGGCCGAGGCCCGCTGGGCCCACGGCGAGACCGCGGCCGAGGTGCTGCCGGAGGGGGAGGGCTACCGCATCCGCCTCAACAGCTACCTCATGGCCCAGGGCGGCCCGACGGCGGGACTGGTGAACCAGGCCTGGCTCCTGGCCCAGGCGCGGCTGAACGGCTCGCCGGAACCCCGGCGGATCCCCGTGAGCGTGGAGAGCCCGGGCGGGAAGAAGGCCTCGAACTACGCCGCGTTCCTGCTGCCGGGCCTGCTGGGGCTGAACCTGCTGAGCATCGGGCTCTTCAGCGTGGGCATGGTCAACGTCTCGTACCGCGAGAAGGGGAAGTTCCGCCGCCTGGCGGTGACGCCCCTGCCCAAATGGATCTTCCTGCTGGGCCAGGTGCTCCAGCGGCTCACCATCTCCCTGGCCCAGGCGGTGGTCCTCCTCATCGTGGGCTGGCTGGCCTTCGGCATCCGCAACCAGGGGTCCTACCTCGATCTGGTGGTGGTGATGACCCTCGGGACGGCCTGTTTCATGTCCTTCGGCTTCGCCCTCAGCGGCTTCGCGGAGACCTCGGAGACCTACGCAGCCATCGCCAACCTGTTCTTCTTCCCCCTCATGCTCCTCAGCGGCGTCTATTTCACCCTGGACTCGGCCCCACACTGGCTCCAGCGGTCCGTGGCCTTCCTGCCCCTCTCCCCCTTCCTGAGCACCCTCCGGGCCGTGTTCAACGACGGGGCGGGCCTGGCGGGACATGGGATGGGCCTGCTGGTGGTGGGGGCCTGGGCCCTGGGGGCCTTCCTCATCGCCGTCCGCCGGTTCCGCTGGAACTGATAGGATTCCGGTTCCGGCCTCCCCCTGCCGATGGGTTGATCCATGGCGGACCCCGTCCCCCTTCCCGGCGATCCGAACGCCCCGCCCGACCCCGGCCCGTCCCGCCAGGCCCGGGAGGCCACCTACCGCATCGCCGAGGCGGCCCTGGCGGCCACGGACCTCGACCAGCTCTACGCCTCGGTGCATGAGATCGTCCGCGGCCTCATGCCCGCCGACAACTTCTACATCGCGGTCCACGACCCGGACCAGGGCCTCGTCTCCTTCCCCTACTGGGTCGACCAGATGGAACCCGCCCAGCCCACCCGGACGTTCGACCGGGGGCTCACGGAATACGTGCTCAGGACCGGGACGCCCCAGCTCGTGGACGAGGTCCGGCTGGACCGCCTCCGGCTGGAGGGCGAGGTCGATCGGGTCGGCCCCGAGGCCCTGGCCTGGCTCGGCGTGCCGCTCGCGGGGAGCCGGGGGATCTTCGGCGTGCTGGCGGTCCAGAGCTACGGCGGCGGCCACCCCTACGGCCCGGCGGAACGCGATCTCCTCACCTTCGTCTCCGGCCAGGTGGCCATGGCCATCGAACGCCAGCGGGCGGAGACCGCCCACCGGCTCACCCAGGCCGCCATCGACCATGCGCGGGAGAGCGTGTTGGGCTTCCAGGAGGACGGCCGCCTCATTTTCGTGAACCAAGCCGCCTGCGATGGCCTGGGCTACACCCGGAACGAGCTGCTCGCCCTCCAGGTCACGGACATCGACCCCAGCCTGGACGAGGCCGCCTGGGCCCACATCTGGCGGGAGGGGCACCAGGGCCAGGGCCTCCTCATTGAGACGACCCAGCGGCGGAAGGACGGCACCTTCCGCCCCGTGGAGGTCTCACGCAACTTCTTCGTCTTCGAGGGGCGCGAGGTCCTCTTCGCCAACGTCCGAGACATCAGTGAGCGGCAGGCGGCGGAATCCGCCCTGAGGTTCAGCGAGGAGAAGTTCTCCAAGGCCTTCCACGCCAGCCCGGACGCCATCAACATCACCCGGATCAGCGACGGCACCTACCTGGACGTCAGCGAGGGCTTCACCCGTCTCCTGGGCTGGACCCGCGAGGAGGCCGTGGGACGCAGCGCCCTGGACATGGGCATCTGGGCGGAGCCCTCGGACCGGGCGCGCATGGTGGCCCTCCTCCGGGAGCGCGGCGAATTCACGAACTTCGAAGCCCCATTCCGGGGCAGGGACGGCCAGGTCATCCTCGGCCTCATGTCCGGCAAGCGCCTGGAGGTGGAGGGCGAGCCCTGCCTCCTAACCTTCACCCGGGATATCACCGAACGCAAGCAGGCCGAGGCCGCCCTGCGTACCACCGAACAGCGCCTCTGGACGGTACTGAAGAACTCCCAGGCCGTCATCTTCCAGCTGGACCCCGAGGGGCGGTTCCTCCTATCCGAAGGTCTCGCCCTCGCGCGACTCGGACTGAAGCCAGGGGAGGTGGTGGGGCAATCCGCCCTGGAGATGTACCGCGAACATCCCCAGGTGGTGGCACAGCTCCGGACGGCCCTAGCCGGTCAGGAGTGCCGCGCCATCCTCCGCATCCGGGGCCTGGTCTTCGACTCCATCTTCCGGCCCGTGCTCAACGAGGAGAGGAAGCTGGAGAGCGTCATCGGCATTTCCACGGATGTCACCCAGCAGCAGGAGGCCCAGGAGGCCCTCATGGCCGAGCGGGGGCTCTTCGTGGGGGGGCCGGTCATGGTGCTGCGCTGGCGGGCAGAACCCGGCTGGCCGGTGGACTACGCCAGCCCGAACCTGCAGAGCCTGCTCGGCTACGATCCCATGAGCCTGGTCTCGGGCCAGGTCCCCTTCGACTCCCTGGTGCATCCGGAGGACCTGGCCCGCATCCACGGAGAGGCCCAGCAGCTGCGCGACCGGGGAAACCTCTACTACGAACAGGAGTACCGGCTCCGGCATGCCAACGGCGAGTACCGCTGGTTCCACGACTTCACCTCGGTGGCGGGCAAACGGCCCCAGCATCCGTACTTCCTGGGCTACATGATGGACATCACCGAGCGGCGCCAGGCCGAGGAGGCCCTGCGCCAGACCCAGAAGCTGGAGAGCCTGGGGATCCTCGCTGGCGGCATCGCCCACGACTTCAACAACCTCCTGACCGCCGTGCTGGGGAACCTGAACCTGGCCCAGCTCAAACTCTCGGAGGGAAACCCGGTCGAGGTCGAGCCCTACCTCGCCAGCATGGAGCGGGCGGTCCTCAAGGCAGCGGAGCTCACCAAGCAGATGCTGGCCTATTCCGGCCGCGGCCATTTCATGGTGCAGCTCCACGACCTGAACCAGACCGTGAGGGAGCTGACCCACCTCCTGGATGTGTCCATCTCCAAGAAGGTGACCCTGCGGTTCGACCTGGACGACGACCTCCCGCCCATCGAGGCCGATGCCGTCCAGATCCAGCAGGTGGTCATGAACCTGGTCACAAACGCCTCGGACGCCATCGGCGACCGGGAGGGTCAGATCCGCATCCGCACCAGCCTGGAGCGTCTCATGGGGGAGCGCCTCCTGGAGGCCGCTCTCCCGGGCGAGGAGCTCGCACCCGGTCCCTATGTGGTGCTGGAGGTGGTGGACACCGGCTGCGGTATGAACCGGGAGGTACTGGACCGCATCTTCGACCCCTTCTTCACCACCAAGGCCACGGGACGCGGCCTCGGGCTCTCCGCCCTGCTCGGCATCCTGCGGGGGCATCACGCCGGGCTGGGGATCACCAGCGAACCCGGCCGCGGATCAACTTTCCAGCTGTATTTCCCGGCTGCGTCTAGCTGCCTCGCCGAACCGGCCCCAGCGACTGCAGAGACCGGTTCAAAGGGGCTGCGGGGCCGGGTGCTGGTCGTGGACGACGAGGAACTGATCCTCGAAACCACGGCCATGGCCCTGTCGGCCATCGGGTTCGAAGTGGTGACAGCCCGGGACGGGGTCGAGGCCCTGGCCCAGGTGGAGGCGGGCCGGGAGGGGCTGGACCTGGTGCTCATGGACCTCACCATGCCGCGGATGGACGGGCGGGAGGCCTTCCTGGCCATGCGCCAGATGGCCCCGGGCCTGCCGGTGGTCCTCAGCAGCGGCTACACGGAGCAGGATTCCCTCAAGGCCTTCGGCGGCGTGGAGCCCGCGGGCTTCCTCCAGAAGCCCTACCAGCTCCAGGAGCTGCGCCGGGTGATCCAGGGGGTGCTCGGGAAGGGCTAGGAACGCGGGGTCCGGGCTACACTGGGGCCCTGGAGCGCACACGCATGACTGAATCCCACCGGGCCCGTCTCGCGATCTTCTTCACGGTGTTCATGGACCTGCTGGGGTTCGGCATCGTCATTCCGATCCTCCCCCTCTACGCCAAGGCCATCGCAGACCACCCGAGCCCCTGGATG